>BQJV01000291.1 GCA_021604885.1 Acidimicrobiales bacterium | reverse complement strand
CAGCCACGAGCGTGAACGCAAGCAGCAGGGCCAGAATCCGCCAGAGGCGGTTCGTGCTCTTCATCATGTGTCTCCTCCAGGAGTCGACGGGAGTGTCCCGTCACGAAGTGATTCGAAAAGCGTAGCCCTCTGCGATGGGCTTTGGGTTTGCGGCCGCCGCGTCAGGCCCCGACGGCGAACTCCAGCAGGCGTTCGTAGAGGGGCATCGCCTCGTCCAGAACGGGCCCCAGATGGTCGGGCACCTGGCGGCTTCTCGGCTCGTACGGGGCGAAACCCGTCGACGCGTGGACGTTGTCGTACCAGTACCGCGCCCACGTGCCGTCCTCGGGCACGGGCCCGGCTTCCCACGAGAGCACGGTCGGATCGAACGTCAGTCCGACATGGTCGCAGACCTGTTCGAGCACGCCGGCCGGGTCGCCGAGCAGGACCTGCGAGTCGATCACGAACGGACGCCCACCCGCCTCCAGCACGGCGTCGAGCAATTCGACGGACTCCACCAGACCGGTGTCGTAGAGATCACAGTCGGGGAGCTGGATCGACAGCGAAGCGAGCATCTCGCGTGGGTCCCGGCAGAGAAGGATGTTCTCGGTGTGGGCGAGATGACTGCGGTCGACCCCCTTCAGGTGGTGCGCCATGTTCTTGATGTAGAGCACCGGCGTGGGGCACGGACCGAGGACGACATCACGGATCACCTCGTCGGGGTCCGTCGACTGACTGGCGAGTGTGTCCTCCACGCCCGGATGCCCGCGGTCGTCGAGGGTCAGGTAGTGGGCGTAGAAGGGCTCGTCGATCACCGTCGTGTCCGGGCGCTCCCGCCACGAGTACATGAGCGCGGTCGAGATGTTCCGGGGCCCCGACCAGCACTGGATGCGTTTCACGTCCTGCATGCGCAGACCCCCGGACCGGGTGGGCATCCCGTTCCGTCAACCATTGATGTCCGCCTCGATGGCCGCGTCGTAGAGCTCGCGGAGGCGAACGGTCATCGGCCCTTGGCCGCCGTCGCCGATGGTGCGGCCGTCGATCGTGTGCACGGGCGTGAGCCCGCCGAACGTGCCGGTCACGAAAGCTTCGTCCGCGGCGTAGACGTCGGTGAGGGAGAACGGTGCCTTGTGCACGGCGATCCCGGCGGTCTCGGCGACCTCGCAGATCAGGGCGGAGGTGATGCCATTGAGGTTGTACTGACCCGTCGCGGTCCAGAGCTCGCCCTTGTTGATGATGAAGAAGTTGGTGGCGTTGCAGGTGGCGACGGCGCCGGTGGGGTCGAGCATCAGCGCCTCGTCGGCTCCCGCCTTCGTGGCCTGGATCAGGGCGATGACCTCGTGGAGCTTGGAGTGGCAGTTGAGCTTCTGGTCGAGCGTGTCGGGCGGGGGGCGCCGCACCGTGGCGGTGAACAGCGAGATGCCCTTGTCGCGCACGTCGGGATCGGCCGCCTTGTGTTCGGCGATGATCACGATGTTCGGTCCGCCGATGTTGTTCGACGGATGCTGGCTCGGCGTCTTCTTGTCGCCCCGCGTGATCATGAGCCGAACATGGACCGAGTCATGCATGTCGTTGCGGTCGATCGTCGCCTGGAGCGCAGCGGTCACGCCGTCACGGTCGAGTCCGATGTCGAGATCGATGGCCGCGGCGCTGGCGAACAGCCGGTCGAGGTGGCGATCGAGATGGGCGAATCGGCCGTGGTGCAGACGGATGCCCTCCCAGATCCCGTCGCCCACGAGGAACCCGCTGTCGAACACCGAGATCTTGGCTTCGTCCCGGGGGAAGAACTCGCCGTTGATGAAGATCTCGACCGTCGCGTTGCGCTCGTCGGCCAACGCCTGATGGGTGCTTCTCGTCATGGCCGGTCACGCTAACGGAAGGTGAGACGCGGGGTCAGAGCCCCGTCCCACCTTCGTAGACTCGTGGGCATGCTCGAACCCGTCACCACGTCCGAGGGTGTTGCCGTCGTCCATCTCTTCTGCGAGCGGGGCCCGCAGACCGACGAGGCGGCGGTGATCGCGGCGGTGGAGGCCGCACAGACGGCCGAGGTCCAGGTCGTCACGATCGCGGTGCTCGGACACAAGGCATCGCTGTGCTTCATGGCGTTGCACGCCGATGCGTGGAAGCTGCGTGACCTCCAGAGCGGGCTGGTCGATGCCGGGCTCGTGGTCGTCGACAGCTTCGTCTCGATCACGGAGCTGTCGGAGTACGCCAAGGGCCTGCCCGAGGAGATGGCGAACATGCGCCTCTACCCGGAGCTCCCGCCGGAGGGGAAGAACGCCTGGTGCTTCTACCCGATGACGAAGCGGCGCAACGTCGATCAGAACTGGTACGAGCTCGAGTACGACGATCGCAAGGCGCTCATGATGGAGCACGGCACATCCGGTCGGCAGTTCGCCGGCCGCATCGTGCAGCTGATCACCGCGTCGACCGGCCTCGACGACTGGGAGTGGGGCGTCACCCTGTTCGGCGTGAAGGTCGACGACCTCAAGGACACCGTCTACACGATGCGCTACGACACGGCGTCGGCCAGATACGCCGAGTTCGGCCCGTTCTACACGGGCATGATCGGTCCGGCCGACGAGATCGTCACCCGCATCCGCTGATCCGCGCCGTGCGGGCCGGCCACGCTGCGTGACGAGAAACCCGGCGCGGCGCACATTTGCCCGCGGAGCTGTTCTATGCTCTGCGATCAACTCAGTGGCCGTGTGGAGCCGAACGTGAATCCACACATGACTCCCAATGGAGGGGAATCACCTATGAAGCTTTCACGCAAGCTCCTCATGCTGCTTGCCGTACTGCTGTCCTTCTCGCTCATCGCCGCCGCGTGTGGCGATGACGACGACACCAGTGCAGGCGACGACGCCGGCGACGACGCCGGTGACGACGGTGGCGACGACGGTGGTGACGACGGCACCGATGACGGTGGCGACGACACGGCCGGCGACGACAGCACCGCCGACGGTGGCGACGACATGGCTGAAGACGACGGTGGCGACATGGACCACCTCGGCGACGGTTCGCTCGGCACGGTCACGGTCGAGCCCGGCTCCGAAGTCCAGATCCGTTCGCTGAACGCGATCACGGGCGACGTGGCCTTCCTCGGTATCCCGAACCAGGCCGGCATCGAGCTGGCCGTGTCGCACTACGGCGACATCCACGGCTTCGGTGTCACGTCGGGCGAGGGTCTCGACGACCTCTGCTCCGCTGAAGGTGGCCAGGCTGCTGCTCAGCAGATCGTGGCCGACGAGCAGGTTGTCGGTGTCATCGGCACCTCGTGCTCGGGTGCTGCGGCCTCCGCGGCTCCGCTGATCAGCGACGCCGGTCTCGTGATGATCTCCGGCTCGAACACCTCGCCGTCGCTGACGTCCGACCTGCAGGGCAACGCGAACGAGAGCTATCGCGAGGGCTACTACCGCACGGCCCACAACGACCTGTTCCAGGGCGCAGCGATGGCCGACTTCGTCTACAACGTGCTCGAACTGACCACGGCCGCCGCCATCCACGACGGTGACCCGTACACCCAGGGTCTGTCGCAGGCGTTCATGGACGCCTTCGTCGCGCTGGGCGGCGAGAACGTCGGCTTCACCTCGGTTGCCAAGGGCGACACGGACATGGTTCCGGTCCTGACCGAGGTCGCCGGCAACTCGCCGCAGGCCCTGTTCTTCCCGATCTTCCCGCCGGAGGGCAACTTCATCGCTGCCCAGGCTCCGGGCGTGTCGGGACTCGAGAACACGCAGCTGCTCGCAGCTGACGGGCTCCTGGTCGACAACTTCATGGAGGACCCGGCGTCCGAGGGCATGTACATGTCCGGCCCGGACGTCCGCTTCGGTGAGAACGTCAACCAGTCGACCGGCGAGAACGCCGCCGACGTCCTGGCCGAGTACAACTCGGTCGTGGGCGAGCCCCCGTCGGCCGCCTTCTGGGGCCACAGCTACGACGCCACCGCGATGCTTCTCGATGCCGTCGCCGCCGCGTCCTACGTGGACGAGAGCGGCAACCTGATCATCGATCGGGCCGGCATCCGCGAGCACCTCAATGGGATCAGCGGTTACAACGGTCTCATCGGTGTCATCAACTGTGACGACTTCGGTGACTGCGGTTCGCAGAAGATCACCATCGTTCATCACGAAGACTCGAGCGACATCGAGGCCGGCAAGGCCAACGTCGCTTTCGAGTTCGCGCCGGAGTAAGCCAGCAGTAGGCAATCCGTAGGGAGAACCCCCGTCCACTCTGGTGGGCGGGGGTTCTCCGCGTGTACGCTCCGGCGTCCCGGTATGCGACAGGGGGAAGCTTGACCACCACAACGCGGCCACGAACGGTGCCGCGAACCAAAGTCGACTGGTTCCTGACCTTCCTGCGCGTGCTGCTCACGGGGTTGGTCGTCTTCGGGCTCTTCGCCTTCCTCGTCCAGCAGTTCGTGGGTCCGGACAATCCGTTGACCCGTTTCCTCAACGAGGACGCGAACCGCCTCGACTGGGATGCCTTCCGGGGGCTGGTTGTCTCCGGCCTGAGCCAGGGCTCGATGTACGGGCTCATCGCCCTCGGCTACTCGATGGTCTACGGCGTTCTCGGGTTCATCAACTTCGCCCATGGCGAGGTCTTCATGGTCGGCGCCATGACCGGCCTCATCACCTCCAACAAGATGTTCGAAGCGGGCGTCTGGGAGGACGCCTTCATCGTGGCGCTCCTCGTCGCGGTCCTGGTGTCGATCATCTGCGCGACGCTGACGGCGGTGGTGATGGAACGCGTTGCGTATCGCCCGCTGCGCGGGGCGCCCCGTCTC
>BQJV01000290.1 GCA_021604885.1 Acidimicrobiales bacterium | reverse complement strand
GCCGAGCATCGCGATCTGTCGCTGGTCGCGGCGTGGTCCCGACTCGTCTACACCGTCTTCCTCGGGGTGGCCGCGATCTTCTTCTTCCAGGCGTTGGCGTTCTACGAATCCTCGGCCGTGGCCGACGCGATGAGCGCCGTGGAACGGAACGCCCAGGCACTCGTCGGGCTCGAACTCTTCAACTCCGCCTGGCTCATCGGCCTGGCGGCCTTCGGACTCCACCTCATTGTGCTCGGCTTCCTCGTGTCGAGATCCGCCGAAACACCGCGATGGCTCGGCCACCTGATGATCGTTGCCGGCACGGCCTACATCGTCGACACGACGGCCAATACGCTCCTCGCGAACTATGCCGATGTCGCCGACGCCTTCCTCGTGATGGTCGCCGTGCCGTCGATCGTCGCCGAGGGATGGTTCGGGGTCTGGCTCTTGATCCGCGGGCGGCGCGGGCTGGCCCGATGATGCGGCCCTCGTCCGACCGACTCGACACCGAGAGCCGCCGGCTCGAAGCCGCCCAGAAGTACGTCGAGCAACTGAAGGCCTTCCTTGTCCACGCCGGCGTGTTCGTCGCAGGAATGGTCGTCATCGTCGCGGTGAATCTGCTCACCAACCTCTCCGCCGGCGTCGCGGGCGAATGGCGGGCGTGGTGGTCGATGTGGGCCTTCCTCGGATGGGGCCTCGGCGTGTCGATCCACGGGCTCGTCGTCCGCCTGAATCGACCGTCGTCTTCCACGTCGACGTGGGAACAGCGACAGATCGACAAGCTCATGGAGTCCTGACCCGGGGTCGCCTCGACATCGGGTCGACTCGGCTATGTCGCCCGGTGACCGGAGATGGCGGAGCGTGCTGCCTCGACGTCGGAGGTGATGACCCCGTCGACACCGAGCTCGAGGAGCTCCTCGTAGCGGCCGGGTCGGCGCGGGCCCGTCCAGACGTTGGTGGTGAGACGGCGTGCTGTTGCGGCGGCCATGAATATCGTGTCGACGAGGTCGTCGTAGGGATGAACGATGGCGTGTCCGTGCGAGAGCACGTCATCGAGCGCGGCCTCGGCATCCTCGACGCGGTAGTAGAGCATCGCGGTGGCCAGGCCGGGGGCCGCCTGCGCGACCAGGTCGATGGCGCCGAAATCGAAACACGAGACGATCACGTCGGTGGTTGCCGCCTGGGTGAGCGTGTCGAGTGTGGCCCGGGTGACCCGTTGGGACGGATCCCAGTCCGGATCGGTCGGGAAGTTCTTGATCTCGACGTTGAGGGTCACGCCGAGGTCGAGCGCCAGCAGGTCGTCGAGGCCGCACACCTCGGGCGGGAGCGCGTCGCGCCGCGTATCGCTGATGCGCTGTCCGGACGCGAGGGCGGCGTCGTGATGGAGCACCGGCTGGCCGTCGGCGGTGAGCCGCACGTCGAACTCGACGCCTTCGGCGCCGGCCTGCACGCACCACGCGAACGACGCGAGCGTGTTGATCCGAGGGTCCGCCCGTGTTCGACCGTGGCCGAACAGCTTCATCGACGTCGGCCCCGAGTTGCGACCGCCGGTGGTTCGTAGTCCATCTGATCATGCTGGACGTCGACGAGGCCGGCGGCGGCGAACTGCTCGGCGTATCCAGCGGCGACCGAGGCAGCGGACTGGTCCGAGGTCGGCGGTGGCATGAAGACGAGGACCAGTTCACCGTCGGGTGCCAGCCGTTTCGCGAGCTCGTTGACCGCGGCCTCGGGGTCGGGCCAGAACATCGAGGCGTTGACGCCGAAGATCAGGTCGAAGTCGTCCAGGTCGGCGGGGAGGGATGCGGAGTCCGCCACGCGGAAGTCGACGCGCCCCGCCCGCACCCCGGCTCTGTTGCGGCGCGCCGCCGTGCGGCTCATCAGCTCCGAGACCTCGACGCCGACGATGTGGCCGGTGGTCAGCCGGGGCCACAGGTGTTCGATGGCGAGCCCGGGACCGTGCCCGATCTCACAGATCGACGCGTCGGGTGAGGGTTCGAGGATCTCCGCAACCCAGTGGTTTCTCGCCACATTCGAATCGCGCGACGACATGATGCGACCGGCGATGCGTCCGTAGACGCCCTTGGGATGCGGGAAGTTGGCGATGACGCGTTCCTTGATCACGGGGTGTGCTCCAGTTCGGTGAGGATCCTGCGAAGTCCGGCGAGGGTGTCGGTCGCCTCGGCCAGGCGGGCGGCATCGAGCGACGCCATGAATGGCGCGATCAGGCCGGCCTCGGTGTCGGCGATCGTGCCCATCAGGGAGCGTCCGTCGGCGGTGAGGGCGAACAGCGGTGACCGCTTGTGGGCGGGGTTCGGGCGTGCTTCGACGAGGTCGTCTGACTCCAGCCCGCTCACGAGGGTCTGGATGTGCTGACGGGACACCCCCCGCGCTCGGGCAATGGCGGGTACCGCCGACGGCGGATTCCGCGACAAGTACTCCAGCACGGCCCGACCCGCCGGCTCGATCCGGTCGCCGTGCGCGTGCCGAGCGAACTCGCTCAGCGCATGAAAGGACAGGCGGACTTCGTCGACCAGTTCATTGAGCTCCTGCAACATGACAGTAAACCTGTCATAATGACAGGCAGCATGTCAAGAGCTGTGAGCGGAGGACGAGCGTCGAGCCGCCGGTACTCAGAAGTCGGCGGGCGGGGTCTCGGGCTGCATCACCGAGAAGTTGCCGCCGGCCGGATCGTGGGCGACCACCATCGTGCCGACGCCGGGGATCGGCATCGCCGGCATGACGATGCTGCCACCCGCAGCCTCGATCTTGGCCACCGTCGCGGCGACATCGGCGACGCTGAAGTAGACCGCCCAGTGGTCGGGCACCATCTCCGGGACGTCGGGAGCCATGGCCATGATGCCGCCCAACCCCTCGTCGTTGGTGCCGCCGGCGATCAGGTTGTAGCCGGGCATGGCGGCGCCGGACTGGTACTCCCAGCCGAAGACCGCGGCGTAGAACGGAAGCGCGGCATCGACGTCGCGGGTGTTGAGCTCCGCCCAGCTGAAGGTGTTGTCGACATTGCCGATCTCCGCGCCGATGTGGTCGGCCGCCTTCCACACGGAGAAGGCCGCACCGTTCGGGTCGGTGTAGATGGCCATCTCGCCGGCGGACATTACCTGCATGCCCGGCATGACCACGAGGCCCCCGTTGGCGGTGACCTTCTCGGTCGTGGCGGCGACATCGTCGGTGGTCATGTAGGCGTTCCACACGGCGGGCATGTCGCCCATCCCCGGAGGCTGACCGCCCAACCCGGCGACGGCCTTGCCGTCCTTCTGGAACATCACGTAGACGCGGTTGCCGTCGTCGTCGAACTGGTCCTCGGTCTCCCAGCCGAACACCGACGAGTAGAACTGCGCCGACGCGTCGACGTCGGGACTCATCAGGTCGACCCACGAAGGTGTGCCGGGCGTGTGGGATGCGAATTCGACCATTGGAGATCTCCTGATTGCTCGGGGTGTGGCGACAGCCTGCCGAAGGGGTGTGACATTCGCAAGGGGTCGGCCGGAGGAGCGATGTTGAAGCGCTCTGGGGTGGCCCGCTACGTTCCGAACGTGCCCACCCTCGCTCGCTTCGCCAAGACCGTCGTCGGGCTCGTCGTGGTCGCGCTGATCGCGGCGGCGTGCGATCCGAATCCCGAACCCGAGGCGGCCTGCACGGTCGGTGCGAACGGCGGCAATCCCGTGATCATCGTCGGTGGCACGTTCAGCCCCGGGTTCGCCAACGAAGCCTTCCTCGGCAACAGCATCGAGGCCGCGGGATTCACCCACTGCATCTTCGAGCTCAAAGGCGACGACGACATCGGGAACCTCCCCGGAACGATGCCGATCGAGGTCTCCGGCTTCGCGCTGAAGCTCTTCATCGAAGACGTGCTCGCGTGGTCGGGAGCCGACCAGGTCGACCTCGTCGGCCACTCGCAGGGTGCGCTCGCGGCACGTGCCGCGGTCGCGCTCTACGGCGCCGAGGACAACGTCGACAAGCTGATCTCATTGGCAGGTCCGAACACGGGCACCGATGCCGCCGCCCTCGTCGAGCTGCTGGCCGGACCGGTCCTCGCCCCGTTCGGGGTCGAATGCGAGGACGTCGCCCCCTGCCACCAGATGCAGCAGGAGTCGGACTTCATCACCATGCTCAACGCCGGCGGCCTCACGCCAGGCGACGTCGACTACTACGCGTTCACCACCGACAACGACGAGCTCGTCTGGTACTGGGGCACCGGCCCGCTGGGGATCCCCGTCATCCGCCACGACAATGCCGAACTCGGTCCGGGCGCGACCAACCTCGATGTCGACGACATGTGCCTGATCCGCGTCGTGGGGCACCTCGGCATGATCGTGGATCCGGTGCCGATCCACATGGTGATCGACGCACTCAACGGCGATCCGATCGACGTTCCGCTCGTCACCTGCCTCCTGCCGCCCGTCGTGATCTGAAGATGCACACCAGGGGAGATTCGGCGAACGCTCGACGGTTGGGGGCGGCACTCGAACCCGTGATCGGCCAGGTCTACTTCTCCCCGGAATGCCACGGCCGGTATGCGCAGCTCGGCTTCGCTCCATCGCCGGGCGATGCGAACGGCGTGGCGCTGCCCGATGGTCCGGCGTACTTCACGAGCCGAGGCTCGGTGATGGGGCAGGTGCGCGGTGAGGTCGTGGCGTCGGCGTTCGGGGTCTTCGATCCGCGTGTCGTCGTGCCGGCCGTCGAGCGGGGCTGGTCACTCACCGACGCTGCCACGATCTGTGCGGCGCGCGATGCGGGCGCTCTGGACCAGCTCGAGCGGATTCTCGGTCCCGACCCGGTC
>BQJV01000289.1 GCA_021604885.1 Acidimicrobiales bacterium | reverse complement strand
ACAGCCGGGACGAGCACAGCGACGGTTCACGTTCGGCACCGTACCGGCCGATGGAGGACCACACGGGGACCACTGCGACCGATCAGCCCCCGCGCAGGTCTACCCTCTCCTTATGGCGTCGAACCCTCCTCCTCCCCCTCCCCCGCCGTCCCGCGGCAGCGAGAAACCGGGAGGAGCCGCGCGAACCGAGAACCAGGGATGGTCGCGGTATGCGATCTGGATCCTCCTGGGCATGGTGTTCGCCGTGCTGGCCGTCACGGCATTCCTGCCGGGCGACGACCGTGAATCCGTCGACTACTCCGACTTCCTGCAGCGGGTCACCCGCGGCGAGGTCGACGAGGCGACCTACGACAACACCAATGGCGGCATCGACTTCACCACCAGCACCGGCGACTTCAAGACCGTCGGCCCGACGCCGCTCCCCGAAGAGGATGTCGCCCTGATCCGGGCGGAGACCACCCTCGAGTTCAAGACACCGCAGCCGAGCTTCTGGGCGTCGATCCTGCCGCTGCTGATCCCGGTCAGCCTGCTCATCCTGTTCTTCATCTGGATGCAGCGGCGCGCCCAGGGACAGATGGGCAACATCATGTCCATCGGCCGGAGCAAGGCGAAGACGTATTCGACCGAGCGCCCCGGCACCACGTTCGACGACGTCGCCGGCTACGAGGGCGTCAAACAGGAGATCACCGAAGTCGTCGACTTCCTGAAGAACCCCGACCGCTTCGCGGCGATCGGGGCGCGGATTCCGAAGGGCGTCCTGCTCGTCGGTCCGCCCGGCACCGGCAAGACCCTCATCGCGAAGGCGGTCGCCGGCGAGGCCGGCGTGCCGTTCCTCAGCGTCACGGGCTCCGACTTCATGGAGATGTTCGTGGGCGTCGGCGCCAGCCGGGTCCGCGACCTGTTCGACTCGGCCCGCAAGATGGGCAAGGCGATCATCTTCATCGACGAGATCGACTCGATCGGCCGTAAGCGGGGCGCCGGTCTCGGCGGCGGTCACGACGAGCGCGAGCAGACCCTCAACCAGATGCTCGCCGAGATGGACGGCTTCGAAGCCACCGAGGGCATCGTGATGATGGCGGCCACCAACCGTCCCGACATCCTCGATCCGGCGCTGTTGCGTCCCGGGCGGTTCGACCGCCAGGTGATCGTGCCGCTCCCCGAGCTTGAGGATCGGGTGAAGATCCTGGGCGTGCACCTCAAGGGCAAGCGCACCGCCGACGACGTCGACGTCAACGTCATCGCCCGGGGCAGCCCCGGCATGAGCGGCGCCGACCTCGCGAACCTCGTCAACGAGGCCGCCCTGTTCGCCGTGCGCCACGAACGTGATGTCGTCACCGCCGAGGACTTCGACTCCGCGCGCGACCGTGCCCTGCTCGGGATCGAACGTCAGTCGATGGTCCGCACGCCGGAGGAACTCGAACGCACCGCCTACCACGAGGCCGGGCACGCGCTCGTCGCCACCGTCATGGATGCGAACGACCCGGTCCACAAGGTCACCATCATCCCGTCGGGCATGGCGCTCGGCGTCACGATGACCCTGCCGAGCGGCGACCGCCACGGATGGGACAAGGCGGAGCTCGAAGCCCGCATGATCATGGCGATGGGCGGTCGCGTCGCCGAGGCGCTCGTGTTCGACGAGTTCTCCTCGGGCGCGGCCGACGACCTCCGTCAGGCGACCAACCTCGCCCGCCACATGGTCACCGAGTGGGGCATGAGCGACGCCGTCGGCCCCGTCTCGTTGTCGGACAACAACCCCGTCTTCCTCGGCGAGGACATGATGCAGTCGCGCAACCACTCACCCGCCACACAGAAGCTGGTGGACGACGAGATCCGACGCATCCTCATCGATTCCGAGGAACGCTGCCACGAGTTGCTGACCGAATACCGCCAGGGGCTCGACCTGGTGGCCCGGGCGCTGCTCGAACACGAGACCATCACCGGCGAGGAGGTGAACCGGCTGATCGACGTCTCCCGTTCCGGCCCGATCACCACCGCCGAACCGGCGGATCTCGCCGAAGTCGACGACGCCTGATCATGGATCGCTTCCTCCTCGTCCTGGGCGGGGTGGCGATCGCCGGGCTCGTGGTCGCACTCGTCGGCCGTCGGACCGCCGCGCCCGCGGCGAACACCCACCACATCCCGAGCCATCTCGACCGGGCGGACTTCCCTCGTCCCGACGCGGCATGGCTGGTGGCGGTTTTCACCTCGGCCACGTGCGACACGTGTGCGGGAGTCTGGGACCGGGCCCGTCACCTCGGGAGTGACCATGTCGCCGTCGTCGAGCTCGAGGTCGGCGAGGCGAAGAACATCCACGAGAAGTACAAGATCGACGGTGTCCCGACCCTCGTCATCGCGGATACGGCCGGTGCCGTCCAACGCGCCTTCCTCGGCCCGACCACCGCCACCGACCTGTGGGCCGCGATGGCGGACGTCCGCGAACCGGGATCTGTGCCGCCTGACTGCCACACGGGCGAGATCTAGCCGAGCTGCTCGATCCCGTCCGTCGGGATGGCGATCAGCTGCGAATGGACAGAGACGCCCGCCACGAGACGACCGACCGCGATCGGCGTGGGTGACTCGATCACGACCACCGGGCGGTCCGTGGCGAACGCCGACGCCGCCACGACCGTTCGGCGAAACTCACCGAGCTCGACGTCCACGACGAAGGTCGGCTCGCCGTCGACCAGCTCGTAGACCGCCGCCGTGACGATGCCGTCGGTCGGGTTGTAGAGGATGACGCCACCCTCGTCGTTCTCGATCGGCGCGATCCAACGCGTCGCGATGCGGTCCGTGCCCACCGTCGCGGACAGGTTCGACACACGACCGTCGCCGAACGGCAGGAAGCTCTCGTTCATCACGGCGACGGGGACTCCGGACAGCGACCGGGCGACGACCGCCATCGACTCGATGCCTTCGAGCCGCGACTCCGCGGCGAGATCGACCGTGACCGTACGACCAGGCCGCAGCGTGAGCTCGATGGGATCGAACGAGAGGGTGCCGTCCGCCACGATCTCCAGGTCGACCTTCGCCTCCTGGTCGGGGGACGGGTTCACAACGCTGATGACGTCATTGCGGTTCGCCCGGCTCACGTCGGGAAGCACCCAGACGGGGGCGAGCCCGTTCGACGCAGGCGTCACGGCGAGACCCACCTGGGCCTCCCCTTCGACGGTCTGGACCCGCGACACGGCGACCTGCCCGGCGACGACGTCGATCACCGCGCTCACGCGACCGGCGACCGTCACCGCCTCGGTGACGTCGATCGCCGTCACCCGACGAGCGGGCGCGACCACGCCCGTCAACGAATCGATGCCCACGTCCGCGTCGAACTGAACGTTCAGGACCGCGTCGTCGAGGAACGGGTTGAGTATGAGAATGGTTTCGGCCTCGCCGAACTCGGCGGCGCGGGTCGCCCCGCCGGCGACCACCCACGAGGTGCCCGTGCGGGTGTGGCAGGGCGCACGATCGGAGTCGTGGTTGGCGCCGACGAAGGTCTGCTCGACCACCATCGAGCCCGACGTGACTTCCACGACGGCGCCCATCCAGTCGGACTCGTCCACGAGGTCGGCCAGCCGCACGAGGCGGCGCTCACCGGCGGCCAGCGTCTCGATCTGTTCCCGTCCCTGCTCACCGGCGCCACTCCGGATACCGGCAACGAGTGCGCTGGCCGTCGTGGAACCGACGTTGACGAGGTCGATGCCCACTTCGGCCGCACCCCCCGGTGCGGATCCTCCCGGACAGAACCACACCGACGTGTCCGCCGACGCGGCGAGATCGGCACCGGACACGACCTGGTCCGGGGCCGGTCGTTCACCCTGGTCCACGATGAACGCTCCGACGAGCGCACCGACGACGAGGGTGACCAGGAGGATGCGGAGAAGCTTCACGCGCTCAGCTCCTGACGACCACCGAGCCGTCGACGGGCCATCGCACCGAACACGACGACGAACGCCAGCACCTGCAGGACGGCGGCTCCGTGGCGCCACAGCGGCGTGTCGTAGGACAGCGTTGCATCGCCCTCCCCCTCCACATCGGCGATGAACACCGTGGCGAACTCGACGGAGTGGCGGCGTCCGGTCCGTTCGCCGTCGACGACCAGGCGCCACCGGGTGTCGTTGCTCTGCGCCAGATAGAGCTCGGTGTTCTCCGGCAAGCGCCCATGCAACTCGGTGGAGCGGCCGGGCAGCACGCCCAGCGTGCCGTGGAGCGGGTCGACGGCGAGGTCCGAGAGGTCGTCGCGGCCGGCATCGAAGCCCGGCACGCCGGCAGCTCGGACGCTCGTCCACTCGGTGTTCACGTAGAGCGACACCGCGGAGTTGATGCCCTCGAATTGCTGGAGATCCAGCTGTCGACTCAGCACGTCGTCCAGCGCAGGCGCCGGCGGCGTGCCCGTCGCGCTGTACGGCGCCGGTGCGAGCCGGTCGAGGATGACGACATAGCGGATCCCGAAGGCCCCCAGTGTGCGGCCCAGACGCATCGTCTCCCCGCCGACCGCCGAGCGGATCACCCCGTCGATCAGATCGACCGCACCCTCATCGGCGGCCAGTCCGGCGTCGCCGATGAGCGGCAGACCGTCGAGTGACAGCGTCCAGGCAAGGGAGTCGTCCAGAGCGTGACCGTCTGCCGGCAGGTTCTCCGGCGCAGCGAGCCAGAGCACCCGGTAGCTCCCGTCCGTCGTGGCGTCGGCCAACGGCAACGTGTCGGTGAAGTCCCCGCGGGGCATCTCCCACCGGCCGGTCTCGGCGAGCGCGAGTGTCGGCACCGCGGACAGCACCGCGGCGACCAACGCGAGTGGCAGTAG
>BQJV01000288.1 GCA_021604885.1 Acidimicrobiales bacterium | reverse complement strand
CGCCGCACCGCGGTGCGCGACACCGTGCTGCAACAGGCCATCGACGGCATGTCATCGTCCACCTCCGACGTGAGCATCGGTCTCACCCTGCTCGTGCTCGTTCCCTCGATGCGCGACGGCACCCTCAGCGTGGGCGACCTGGCGCTGTTCGTCGCCTACTCCGTGCAACTCGGCCGGGTCCCGCGCTTCGCGGCCCGGCTCATCACCGCCCGCGAGCAGGCCATCGTCGCCTACGAACGTATGGGCGAGATGGTGCCGCCGGGACGGATCGAGGACCTCGTCGAGCACAGCGAGGTGACGATCGAGCCCCGCGACACCATGCTGGTCCGCGACCCCGATCCCGACCGCGTCCCCCTGCGCCGGCTCGACGTGCGCGACCTCACGTTCGTCCACCCCGACACCGGTGGCGGCATCCGCTCGATCGACCTCTCGGTGCCGAGGGGCGGGTTCGTCGTCATCACCGGCGAGGTCGGCGCGGGCAAGTCGACCCTGCTGCGCACCCTCGCCGGATTGGAACGGGCCGATGCCGGATCGATCGCCTGGAACGGCGTGGAGATCGACGACGTCGCCTCGTGGATGGTGCCACCACAGTCCGCGTATCTGCCCCAGGTCCCGCGGCTGTTCAGCGAGTCGATCGCCGCCAACGTGCGGCTCGGCCGCGACCACCTGCCGCTTGACGATGTGCTCGACGTCACCACGCTCACCTCCGACCTGGCCGAGATGCCCGATGGCGTCGCCACCCGCGTCGGGGCGCGGGGCCTGCGGCTCTCTGGTGGGCAGGCCCAGCGGGTCGCGACCGCCCGCAGTCTCATCGCCGCGCCCGAGTTGCTGCTCGTGGACGACGTGTCGAGCGCGCTCGACGTCGCCACCGAACTCCGGCTCTGGTCCGGCCTGCGGGCCCGGGCGCAGAGCACAATCATCGCCGTGTCACACCGCCAGTTGGCGTTCGATCTCGCCGACGAGGTGATCACACTTCGGGCCGGCCGCATCGTCTGAGCCGGGCCCCGGCGATCGGCTTCAGGCCGACGCGAAGTGGTTCGCGAGATGGGCCATCTCCCGCATGCTGTCCTCGAGCGAGGGACCGACATAGTCCGGATCGAGCTCGCCGTAGAGCGAATGCAGGTTGGTGACGATCCGCTCGGCATCGGTCCACTCGCCGAACTCGCCCAGGTCGATGTCGCGGGCGGCGTCGACGGCGGACATCCCCGCGGCGTGGCGCAGGGTGCCCTCGGTCCGGACGAACTCCAGGTAGGCCTTCACCCGGCGCACCCCGTCGTTGTCCGTCACCGGGCCATGGCCGGGTACGACGATGTCCGCGCCGAGCGCCAGGATCACGTCGCACGCCCGGATGTAGCCATCGAGCGGGCCTGCCCACCACAGCGGCGTTCCGTTGACGAACACGATGTCGCCGGTGAACACGGTCGACGCATCGGGGACGTGGACGATGAGGTCGCCCTGGGTGTGGGCCGGACCGACTTCCAGGAGATGGATCTCCCGGTCGTCGAGGGTGATCGTCAGCTCCGAGCTGAAGGTCCGGCTGGGCGGCGTCAGTGTGATGTCGTCGAAGCGGAAGGCGGTGAACGCCGCCATGTACTCCTCGACCACGGGATCTCCCCACTCCGTGGACAGCAATTGCTGCGTCATCGACGGCGGCATCTCGTCGAACTCCGCGGCGCAGGCGTCGGTCGCGATGATCTCGGCGCCGGTGACGAGCTCGTTGCCCCAGCAGTGGTCGCCATTGGCATGCGTGTTGACGAGGGTGGAGATCGGCCGCGTCGATGTCACCGCCTTCATCCCGTCGAGCATCTCCTGGGTGAGCTTCAGGTCGAACAGCGTGTCGACGAGGAGCGAGCGCCCGTCGCCGGCGACCAGGCCGGCATTGCTCCACCCCCAGCTGCCGTTGGGAAGCAGCCATGTGAACAGACCGTCGCCCAGTTCGTGGAGGCCCCGCGTGTAGTTGTTCTCCATGACTTCCTTCCTTCGGCCTAGAACCCGGTGCGGAGTGGGTGGAACGGCCGAGCCGCGCCGACGGTCTGCTCGATGGCCCCGAGCTGGTCGATCTCCAAGCGGACGACATCACCCGGTTGCAGCCACCCCCGGAACGAATCGGGTCCCCCCGTCGCCATCAGCTCGAACAGACATCCGGTGGGGACGGTGCCGGACCCGAGTGCCTCGCCGGCTCGAAGATTCGTTCCCCGGGACGCATACGCCACGAGGTCCGCCCACGACCAGTCCATCTGATCCATCCAGCCGGAACCGGTCAGCTCGTTGTTGACGAACGCCCTCATCTCGAGGTGAAAGGAGTTGCCGGAACGGAACGGTTCCAACTCGTCGGATGTGACGAGCATCGGGCCGAACGTGTTCCCACCGTCCTTGCCCTTCGCTGGGCCGAGACCGAGTCGCAATTCCTTGGTCGCGACATCGCGGGCGCTCCAGTCGCAGAAGATCGTGTAGCCGGCGATGTGGTGATGGGCGTCCTCGGGCGCGATGTCGGAGCCAGGCCGCCCGATGATCGCGGCCACCTCGAGCTCGAAGTCGAACTGGCTGCAGCCCGGCGAGATGAGGACGTCGTCGTTGGGCCCCAGAACCGACGAGGTGTTGGAGAAGTAGAAGGCGGGGATCTCATCGAATTCGGGAGCCATGGTCAGTTCCGCGGCACTCAGCGAGTTCCGCAGGTGGTCCAGAAAGGTGAGGAAGTCCCGCACCTGGACCGGCCTCAGCGGTGCTGCGAGGTCCGCGTCGGCGAAGGGAATCGTCTCGGTGGGCTCGTTGCGGGCGCGGGCTTCTGCCTCGGCCATTGCCGTGCCGTCGTCGCCGAGCAGCGAGATCAGGCCTCCCTCCACCCGCACGCCGTGGATCGACCCGCCCACCACGAGTCCGACGTTCTCGTCGCGATTCCCATCGCGGTAGGTCACCCATCTCATCGTGTTGCCCTCCGGGGCGTGCGGGGATCGAGTTGTCACGCAACGGTGTCTCGATTGTCGACTCGTCATAGCCATATCAGCCGGAACAGCGCGGTTCGTGCCATTCCGCGAGTCTTCGTCGCCCATTCGGGCGTCCTAGGTCATTCGGCTCCACTGCAGACAATCGGTAAGGCCGTGGTCACATGCTGCCGATGGTCTGGCGATGGCCGGTGCACCCTCGCGGCGGCCCACAACAGGGGAGTCCACCCACAATGACCACCGCCTACCAGTTCATCACTGCCTGGGTCACCTCGCGAATCGACGACGAGCGAGGCGCGAGCCTCGTGGAGTACGCGCTCCTCGTCGCTCTGATCGCTGTCGTTTGCATCGCTGCAGTGACCGCGCTCGGCTCGAGCGCCTCCGGCAAGTTCTCCGAAGTCACCAGCGGCATCGGCTGAACCCAGTGAACTGAGCGCGGCGGCCCACCGGATTCGGGGGTGTCGCTGCGCCAGAACAGAGAGTGCCCCGGTCATCGACCGGGGCACTCTCTGCTTTTGCCGCGCGAGGAGCGTGCCTACGACCGACTCCCGTGGCCGTGCAACGCCGTCTCCCGTGAATGCGGGCGGTACTCGGTCGACGAGACGCCGGCCTGGTCGAGCAGATGCTCGCGCTCTTCGCCCTCTCGGCTGGGGGTGACGAGGAGGAGAACACTCGGCAACACCATCAGCGAGACGACCAGTGAGAACACGATCATCACTGCGGTGAGCGTGCCGAAGGTGACGAAGATCGGCATCGGAGCGAAGGCCATCGCGCTGAACCCGATGATCGAGGAGAGCGCCGAGATCACCAGCGCTCCGCCCGTGCCTTCGCCGGCTCGACGCAGTGCGGGGAAGCGGCTCGCTTCGCCCTGGAACTCCTCGCGGAATCGCATGGTGAAGTGTGTCGAGTAGTCGATTCCCACGCCGACGGCGATCGCCGCGATCGTGGCCGTGACCACGTTGATCTTGTAGTTGACGAGGTACATGAAGCCGTAGACCCAGCCGACGACGAGCAGGATCGGCGTCACTGCGGCGATGCCGTACTTGGCGGAACGCATGAACACCGCGGCCAGGAACGCACACAGCAGGAGCGCAACCGGGAGAGCGATGAGCATCGCGTCGGTGAAGGCCGCGAGGCCGTCCTGGTCCGTGATCGTCTCGCCGGACACGCTCACGACCCCCAGGGTCGATCCTGCGGCCGAGCCCTCGAGGGCCGACGCAGCGTCGTCGAGCGCGCCCCGCGCATCCAGGATGATCGCCTCGTCGATGAAGGTCGGGATCCCGACCTTCACCAGCGTCGCGTAGGTGCCATTTCCGTCACTCCAGAGCAGTTCGGTGACGCTGTCGGCCGGGTAGATCTCGAAGCCGTCGTCGCTGGTGATTCCTTCGGTGAAGGCCAGGTCATAGATGGCTCGGATCTGGTCAGCCGAGTCCGGGAGGCCGTCACCGTCGGCATCGGTGAGGTCGATTCCAGCCGCGGCGGTGACCGCCGGAGCCTCCATTGCGGCTCGCACGATCGTGACCGCGTTGTCCGCTGCGACGACATTGCCATCGAGATCTCGCGACAGGTAGGCGTCGTCTGCGGACGCCTCCACGTCGCCGAGATCGACGACGACATCCCCGAGGGCGGTCAGCGTCGCGGGGTCGGTGAGATCGCCTTCGACATAGATGAAGCCGGACCCGCCGCCACCGTTGGTGTCGCTGAAGTGGGTCTCGAGGAGATCGACGCTTCGGATGAAGTCGCTGTCCTCCGCGAAGAAGTCGCTGAAGGCGAACTCGGACTCCACCTGCGTGAAGCCGACCACGCCCCCGATCGCGAGGAGAACCGTCATCGGGATCGTGACGACTCGCCACCGAGCGAGGAAGTGCACC
>BQJV01000287.1 GCA_021604885.1 Acidimicrobiales bacterium | reverse complement strand
CTGTCGGATTCGGAGCTGCGCCAGGTGTTGCCGCCGGCGCAGCACCGGCTGCGTCCATTCACTCGGCCGCAGCTCCGGGAGGTGCTGGGACAGGTCGAGACGCGCTTCGAGATCAGCGAGGTGTTCACCAAGCGGCGGGTGCTGCTGGTGAATCTGGCCAAGGGTCAGCTCGGCCCGGAGACCGCGCAGCTCCTGGGCGCGCTCGTGGTCGCCCAGTTGTGGGCGGCGACCCAATCCCGGGCGGCGATCCCCGCATCGAAGCGGCATCCGGTGATGGTCTACATCGACGAGTTCCACGACTATTTGCATCTACCGACTGCGCTCGATGAGGTGTTGGCTCAGGCCCGCGGTCTCGGCGTCGGAGTCACGTTGGCGCATCAGCATTTGGACCAGCTGACCAAGCCGGTCCGCGACGCGGTGCTGGCGAATGCCCGCTCGAAGATTGTGTTCCAGGTATCGGCTAAGGACGCGGCGGTGTTCGCCAAGCATGCCGACGGGCTCGAATCGGACGACTTCGTCAATCTGGGTCGCTTCGAGGCCTACGCCACCCTGATGGCCAGCCAGGCCTCGACGCCATGGCTTTCGATGCGCACCCTGCCAGCGGATGCGGCGTTGTCGAAACCCTCTCGGGTGCGGGCGGCGAGTCGACGCAACTATGGCCGACCCCGGGTTGATGTCGACGCCGAGCTTCGTGCGCTGGTCGAGCCGCCGAAGCCTGAGGGTGGTGTCGGTAAGCGTCCGAGGAGGCCCCAGTGAGACCTGTACCGATCGCTGTACCGGCCGCGTGGTCAACGACCCCGTGTTTCACCTGTGCTGGCGGGGCCAATGGTCGTTTAGGGGAGCCGACTCCTTCCCCCTGGTACGGCCCCAGTACTGCGACTCTCGCAGGAGGTCGGCGATGACGGTCCGCGTCGGCGCCCGCCAACTCGAGGATCTCCGCCGGTCCCTCACGCGACGCGATCTCGACGTGCTCGCCTCCGTCGACCAGTACCGGCTTCTCACGACCACACAGTTGCAGCGGCTGCACTTCGCCGATCATCGCAGCGACGCATCCGCAGCGAGGGTATGTCGCCGGGTCCTGGCGCGGCTCACCGACCATCGCGTGCTGGTCCGGCTTCGACGCCGGGTTGGTGGGGTTCGGGCTGGCTCGGCCGGGCACATTCACGCGGTCGGGCCGCTGGGGCATCGTCTGTTGGATCCGAAGCGCCAGAAGCGCTGGCGCGAGCCCGGCACTGTGTTTGTCGACCACACCCTGGCGATCGCCGAGCTCGCAATCTCCACCCTCGAACACGCCGCCGCCGACCAGCACGTGCTTGTGGTGGAGACCGAACCATCGTGTTGGCGAACATTCACCCACCGGCACACCCCGATGACGGTGAAACCGGACCTCGCGCTCGTGACGGCTACCAGGGCGCATGAGTGGCGGTGGTTCATCGAGGTCGATCTCGGCACCGAATCGGGTCCGGCGATCGGGCGCAAGTGCCGCATCTACGACACTTACTGGCGATCCGGTGTTGAGCAGCACCGCCACGACGTGTACCCGAGAGTGCTGTGGGTCGCTTCCAGCCGCGAGCGGGCTGAGTTCATGTCCCTCGTGATCGCAGCCTCGGGTGCTGAGTCATCGTTGTTCGCCGTCACCACCACCGACTCTGCTGTCGACATTGTCTTTGGAGGTGAGTCGTGAGCCGGCCGCCCGTTGGTCAGGTGCTGGTCGGCGACGCGGCCAGGGTGCTGCGCCGACTGCCGGCGGGGTCGGTGGATTGCGTGGTGACGTCGCCGCCCTACTACCAGCTGCGCAACTACGACCACCCGAAGCAGCTCGGCCACGAACCCGACGTCGACGGTTGGGTGGATGAGCTCCGGGTCGTGCTGCGCGGGTTGCGTCGGGTGCTGACCCCGACGGGGACGCTGTGGTTGAACCTGGGTGATGCCTTCTCGCGTCATGACCGCTACGGCGCCGGTCCCAAGAGCCTGTTGCTCGGCCCTGAACGTCTCGCTCTGGCGATGCTCGATGACGGCTGGCTCATCCGCAACAAGATCGTGTGGGCCAAACCCAACCCGATGCCGGCGTCGGTGCGGGACCGGCTCAACACCACCTGGGAACCGCTGTATCTCGCCGCTACCCAGCGCCGCTACTTCTTCGACCTCGACGCCATTCGCAGGCCCCACACCAGCTCCCGCTACGCCACCAGGTCAGCAGCCCGTGTGGCGAAGTCGCGGCCGGGGTGGGCGGGTCCATTGGCTGGCGCCAACGACGGACTCGCCCGACTCAAGGCCACTGGCCGTCCCGGACACCCACTCGGCAAGAACCCCGGCGATGTCTGGCGCATCGCCACCTCCAACTATCGCGGACCAGTCCACGCCACCTACCCGCCCGCATTGCTGGACATCCCGATCCTGGCCGGCTGCCCCGAACGCGTCTGCGCCACGTGTGCCGAGCCGTGGCGGCGCCAACCGCCCCGGCAACGAACCCATCTTGCTGCCCTCGGCGAACTCTCGCCCGGCTGCGACTGTACGAGCGAGTGGCGGCCGGGGATCGTGCTCGATCCGTTCATCGGCTCCGGCACCACCGCCATCGCCGCCACCAGCCACGAACGGGACTGGATAGGCATCGAGCTCAACCCCGCTCACGCGGAAGCCGCCCGCACCCGCATCTCACAGCATCAATCGCAGCAGCGGGCGGCATGAATCACAACATCAACCTCAACGGAGAACACCATGCATGGAAATCCATACACCCAACAACATCGACAACACAGACGGTGAGATCGAACCCCGGATCTACGTCGCCTCGCTCGCCGACTACAACCACGGCCGCCTCCACGGCGCCTGGATCCAAGCCGCGACCGACCCCGACCAGATCCACGACGACATCACCACGATGCTGTCGGAGTCGCGGCTGCCCGATGCCGAGGAATGGGCCATCCACGACCACGAAGGCTTTACCCCCTGGTCACCCAGCGAGCACGAACTCATCTCGACGGTCGCCAAGATCGCGATGGGCATCGTCGAACACGGCCCCGCCTTCGCTCACTTCGCCGCCGAGGTCGGCACCATCGACGACGTCCTCGACCACTTCGACAACGTCTACTGCGGACACTGGCCCAGCCTGCGCGCCTACGCCCAAGATCTCCTCGCCGACCTTATCGACCCCGACAGCCTGGGCCCTGACTGGCTCCGCCCCTACCTGTCGATCGACTACGACGCCTACGCCCGCGACATGTCCGCCGACCTCCACGTCTCTGAAGCCCGCGACGGCGGTGTCTACCTCTTCCAGCCCGAGTGACCCGGCCTCGTTGGTGGGCTGCGGCGCCAAGTGTGATCCAACCGGGATCGCCCGTCGCACAACCACCAAGGAGGACAGTCACTATGGCTGCACCATCCATCACCCGCGGGGAGGTCACGATCCATGGCTAACACCAAGACCGTGGCCATCCGCCTCGACGAAGACGTTCACGCCCAGCTGTCGATCATCGCTCAGCTGGCCGACACGTCACTCACCGAGGAAATCCGTGAAGCCATCGAGGCCCACATCGACGCCCGCCGTCGATCCGGCGACCTCGCCACCCAAGCTGACGCCGTGCTCGAGGGAATCGAACGCGACGCCGCCACCCGGCGAGACGCCATCAACAGCCTCTTCGGCACCACCGAACAACCCCGCAAGCGCCAAACCCGCCGCAAGAACACCAACAGCGGCAACAACGACGACACGGACCCAGCCACCAGCTGAGCCCACCGTCGCCACCGGCGCACCCCGGGCAGGGAGTAGGCCAGGACACACCCGGATTGAAGCTCACGCTTCGACCCGCATCCTGAACCTACCCCTGCCCGAAACACCCACCACAAATCCACACCTTATCCACAAATACGACGCGATCCATAGGAACCAATCGATGCGGAAACGCACCGAATATGGTACAATATTCGGAACAACCGAAAGGAAATGAGTTGGACAAGAAAACCGCAAAACAACTCGGTGATATTCTCCGCAAACGCCGCCAAGAGAAGGGACTCTCCACGCGGGCCCTCGCTGACGCCGCAGACACTGCGAGCAGCACCATCGTGCGCATCGAACAGGGCGAGTTTGCCGCACCACGCCCCGACGCGCTGGCCCAGATTGCCTTGGCACTCGACCTACCCGCCAGCGACATCTTCGCCCTCGCCGGCTACACCACCCCCAACGACCTCCCCACACTCAGCCCTTACCTCCACAGCCGCTACCGCGACCTCCCCGACGAAACCATTCAACAAATCGAGACCTACATCAACGAGCTCATTCACGAACACGGGACAACACTCGCGGGCCCGGAACCAGGCAAAGACGAAAAAGACAGCTAACTAACCCACAAGTACATCCAAGAAGGGAGGGAACCGATGACCACAACCAACAACCATCACCACCCTCCGGCCGCGGCACCGCAACTTATCCTCACCAAACTCCGCCACCACACCCATCAACATCTCCGCCTTGACCCGCTCAGACTCGCGGAAGATCACGGGCACCAACTCCACGAACTCCTCGCCACCACCAACGGCGTGCTCCCCGACGGCACCATCGAGACGCTGCCACACATCGAAGTGAAGCTCGATCGCGAACTTCCCGTCGCCGGCAGCGCCTACTGGAACGGCACCACCTGGATCATCACCCTCAACAGCACCGACACCCCCACCCAACGCCGCTGGACCCTCCTCCACGAGCTCAAACACATCATCGACCACCCCCACCGCCACACCCTCTACGGACCACGACACGACCCCGTCGCCACCGAAACCGCCGAACGAGCCGCCGACCTCTTCGCCGCCACCACCCTCATGCC
>BQJV01000286.1 GCA_021604885.1 Acidimicrobiales bacterium | reverse complement strand
TTCGGCGTCGATGCGGTAGATGAGGCCGAGTTCGACGATGTCGACGGGGATTTCTGGGTCGTAGACGGTGGCGGCGGCTTCCCACACTGCGTCGGTGTTGAACGTCGAGTCGTTAGCGGCGTCGCGCGTGGTGGGGGCTTGCACCAGGCCGAAATCGATGGAGTCTTGCTGGCTGAGGCGGGCCATCTCGCCGTCGCTGGTAGTGATGGTCGCGGTTGCGCCGAGGGCCTGGAGCAGTGTGACGCGTGCGCCTGCGGTCAGGATGGCGTGGTGCCCGGCGGGAACGATTGTCACCTCGCACGGGCGCGGCAGAACGAGCACTCGTGTCGAGCCGATGCTCACCTGCTGTTCACTGATCTGTTGTTGTTCAGGCATCGGCGTGTCCGAGTCGTTCGGTGATCCATGCCCGCAGCACCTCGTTGTCGACGGCCTCGACTGCTTCGTCGGCGAAGCCGTGGATGAGGAGGCGACGGGCCGCGGGCTCGTCGATGCCGCGGCTGCGGAGGTAGTAGAGGGCGTTGTCGTCGAGCTGGCCAACGGTCGCGCCGTGTTTACAGGTGACGTCGTCGGCGAGGATTTCGAGCCGTGGCTGGGTGTTGGCCTCGGCGCGATCCGACAGCAGGAGGTTGTCGTTGGACTGCTGGGCGTCGGTGCCGTCGGCGCCGGGTCGCACGTCGATCCCGCCGTTGAACACGCCGGTGCTCTGGTCGTCGAGGACACCGCGAAACCGTTGACGACTCGTGCAGTTGGGGGCCGCGTGGGTGACGGTGATCTGCTGGTCGAGCGTCTGGCTCCCCCGACCGAAGTACAGACCGGACAGGTCAGCGCTGGCCTCTTCACCGGCGAGGCGGACGTCGCAGACAAGCCGGCCGTAGGTTCCACCGAGGTTGAACCAGTGGGAGCGAAACGCGCTCCGCGAGCCCTGGGTGACCGCGATGCGACCGAGATGGACCTGTGTCGGTTCGACGTCCTGGACCACGATGTGGCTGAGCGTCGAACCCTCGCCGAGGGCGATCGTGGTCCGTGTGTTCGTGCCGCCGTGGTCACCGTCGCCGAGGCTTGTCTCGACCACGGTTGCCGAGGCGCCGTCGTCGAGACGGATCACCACACCGCTACAGGAGACGTTGTGTGTTTCGTCGGGCAGCGCGATGTGCACGACGTGAATCGGCGCGTCTACGGCATGACCGCCGGCGACGTAGATGACGGCCCCGTCGCTTCCGTAGGCGATGTTGAGTGCCAGGAATGCATCGGCGTCGTCGGTGGTGGGGGGGAGGTGTGGGGCCAGCCGCTCGGGGTGTTCCGAGCGGGCGTCGACAAGGGTCGACAGATGCACCCCTGCGAGGGGGTCGCCGAGCTGTGAGCGATCGGGGTCGACGGCGCCGTTCACGATCACGATCCGCGGACCGCCGAGCGCAGGAATCCGTCCTTCAAGGGTTCGAGGTAGTGCCCTGGTCGGCCGGGCCGGTCGCCCGAACGACAACCGTCTGAGGGTGCCATGTGGTGCGTAGCGCCACGCTTCGTCACGTCTGGTCGGGTAGTCGAGGCCTCCGAGCAGGGCGAGGTCGTCCAGCTCCGGAACGTTCCGGTTGGTGGCTGGCGTCGATGTTGCGGTCACGTCGCTACTCCCGTGAGCGGGAGTTCCGGGGTGTCATCGAGGTCGTGGTTGACGAAGTCGGCATAGCCGTGGTCTTCGAGATGGAGCGCCAGTGCATGGTCGCCTGACTCGACGATGCGGCCATCGACCAAGACGTGCACGAAGTCGGGCCTGATGTAGTCGAGTAGCCGCTGGTAGTGGGTGATCATGATCACGGACCGCTCGGGTCCGCGAAGGGCGTTGACGCCGGAGGCAATGATCTGGAGGGCGTCGATGTCGAGGCCCGAGTCGGTCTCGTCGAGGATGGCGAGCCGAGGCTCGAGGACAGCCATTTGTAGGATCTCGTTGCGCTTCTTCTCCCCTCCGCTGAAGCCGGCGTTGACCGAGCGGTTGAGGAAGTCCTTGTTCATCTCGACCAGTCCCATCGCCTCGTGGGCGACCGCGAGGAAGTCGCGGGCGCCGATCTCGGTCTCGCCTCGGGCCCGGCGCACCGAGTTCAGCGCCGTGCGCAGGAAGTACATGTTGTTGACCCCGGGGATCTCCACCGGGTACTGGAACCCGATGAACACACCGGCCGCAGCGCGCGCTTCGGGCTCCATGGTGAGCAGATCAGCCCCCTCGAGGGTGGCCGTGCCGCCGATCTCGTAGCTATCGCGCCCGGCAAGAGCGTGCGCGAAGGTGCTCTTGCCTGACCCGTTGGGGCCCATCATGGCATGGACCTCACCCGGCCCGACCTCGAGGTCGACGCCGTTGAGGATCGGGGTACCGCCGATCGAGGCGGTCAGATTCTGAACGTGCAGCATCAGCCGACACTTCCTTCCAGGCTCACGCTCAACAGACGCTGCGCCTCGACGGCGAACTCCATCGGGAGCTCGTCGAACACCTCTCGGCAGAAACCATTGACGATCATCGACATCGCATCCTCTTCGGTCATGCCGCGCTGGCGGCAGTAGTACAACTGGTCTTCGCCCACCGTCGAGGTCGACGCTTCGTGCTCGACTTGCGCGCTCGGGTTCTTCACCTCGATGTACGGGATCGTGTGAGCACCGCACTCCTTGCCGAGCAGCAGCGAGTCGCACTGGGTGTAGTTGCGGGCATTCTGAGCGGATCGCATCACCTTCACGAGACCTCGGTAGGTGTTCTGGCCGTGGCCGGCCGAGATGCCCTTGGAGATGATGCTGCTGGTGGTGTCGGCTCCGATGTGGATCATCTTGGAGCCGGTGTCGGCCTGCTGGCGGTTGCTCGACAGCGCAACCGAGTAGAACTCGCCGATCGAGCGGTCTCCCTGCAGGATCACGCTGGGGTACTTCCAGGTGATGGCCGAGCCGGTTTCGACCTGGGTCCACGAGATCTTGGCGTCGGTGTGGGCTCGGCCTCGTTTGGTGACGAAGTTGTAGATGCCACCGACGCCGTTCTCGTCGCCGGGATACCAGTTCTGCACCGTCGAGTACTTGATCTCGGCCCTGTCCTTGGCGACGAGCTCGACCACGGCGGCGTGGAGCTGGTTCTCGTCTCGCTGGGGGGCGGTGCAGCCCTCGAGGTAGGAGACGTGGGAGTCATCTTCGGCGACGATCAGGGTCCGCTCGAACTGGCCGGTGTTCATCGAGTTGATCCGAAAGTAGGTGGACAGCTCCATCGGGCAACGAACGCCGGCCGGGATGTAGCAGAACGACCCGTCGGAGAAGACCGCCGAGTTGAGCGCAGCGAAGAAGTTGTCACGGACCGGTACCACCGAGCCGAGATGCTCACGCACCAGCTCTGGATGATCCTGCACGGCCTCGGAGAACGAGCAGAACACGACGCCGGCCTCGGCGAGCGTCTTCTTGAACGTCGTCGTCACCGACACCGAGTCGACGATCGCGTCGATCGCGACGTTGCTGAGCATCTTCTGCTCGTGCAGCGGGATCCCGAGCTTGTCGAACATGTCGCGGATCTCGGGATCCACGTCGTCCATGCTGCCGAGTATCGGCTTGGGTTTCGGGGCCGCCCAGTAGCTCAACGCCTGGTAGTCGATCGGCTTGATGTCGAGCTTGGCCCAGTCGGGTTCTTCCATCGATTGCCAGGCCTCGAACGCCTTGAGACGCCAATCGAGCAACCAGTCGGGCTCGCTCTTCTTCGCCGAGATCAGCCGGACCGTGTCCTCGGTCAGGCCCGGCGGCGCGATGTCGGTGTCGAGGTCGGTGCTGAAGCCGTACTCATAGCCGGCCTGGGTCAGTTCCTCGATCTCTCGAAGTGTTTCGCTCATCGAGTGTCCTTGCGGGGTCGGGCAATCATCAGGTCCGCGGTGTTCTCGCTCAACTGAATGACTGTCCGCAGCCGCAGCTGCGCTGGGCGTTCGGGTTGTCGATGCTGAAGCCCGCGCCCTGCAGACCGTCGCTGTAGTTCAACGTGGCGCCGGCAAGATGGGCTGCGCTGGCGGCATCGAGCCTGACAGTGACGGGCCCGAACACATCAACGTGATCGTCGGGGTTGGATTCGGTGTCGAAGAACATCTCATAGGAGAACCCTGAGCAGCCGCCCGCTCGCACCGCGACTCGAAGCCCCAGGTTCTCCTCGCCTTCGTCCGTGAGGAGCTGGGCAACCTTCTTCTCGGCGTCTGCGCTGAGAGCAAGCAGCTGCAGTGTCTGCGGTTCGGTTGTTGTCATGACAGTGTTCTCCTTCGTTGGGTGGTGACCATGAGTCGGTCTCGGCCAGCTGAAGCGCTGGGATCACCGACCATCGCTGAGGTTCTATTCGCCGACCTCGATGAAGATGCATTCACCGGGGCATTCCTCGGCTGACTCGATCACTCGCTCCAAGCCGCCGTCAGGGATTCGGGCCATGCCCTCGGCTCCGGCAGGGTTGGCTGTTCCGTCGAAGAGCTTCTCGGCGCCGAAGTTGTCCGCTGCCTCCTTCACGTAGAACAGCCCGTCGTCCATTCCGAAGAACACATCGGGGGCGAGTTCTTCACACAGGCCATCCCCGGTACAGAGATCCTGATCGATCCAGACCTTCATGTCGTTCCCTTCTGCTCGCCACGTTCGGTCGGCGGCAAGGCATTGGGCAGGGCCGCCGCGATCGTGTGTTCGATCCGGGCGGCACGGTCGCCGTCCACCGATCACAATATCAGGTTTCGCCAGTTTCACCTTGCGTAACTATCGTAAACCGGCATCCGGTGGTAGCCTTCGTGCTATGGAGACGGCCGACGTTGCACCTTCGCCCACGCAACGGCGCGTGCTCAGGGCACTGAAGAGAAGTGGCG
>BQJV01000285.1 GCA_021604885.1 Acidimicrobiales bacterium | reverse complement strand
GCGAGATCGACGCGCCGCTGCTGGCCGCCCGACAGCGTGCCGACCCGTTCGTCCGCCTTCTCGACGAGCTCGACGAGCCCGATGAGCTCGTCCACATCGCGGGGCCGGCTGTAGGCGGTGCGGTAGTACTCGAGCACCTCGCGCACGGTGAGTTCACGATCGATCCCGGCGGACTGCAGCACGATGCCGAGCCGGTCGCGGAAGCTCGATCCCGCCGTGCCCGGGTCGACGCCGAGCACCGAGACCTCGCCGGCGGTACGGGAACGATGTCCTTCGAGGATCTCCACGGTGGTCGACTTGCCGGCACCGTTCGGGCCGAGAATCGCGAACACCTCGCCCTCCTCCACCGAGAACGACAGGCCATCGACGGCCCGCGTGTCGCCGTAGGACTTCACGAGGTCGCGGACCTCGATCGCCGCACTCATGTCTCGCCTCTCCTTGACATCCGGCTCACCCTACTGTTGTCGCATGCGCCCGCTGCCGGGAAGGTCGATCGTCGCCGAGTTCGGCGCCCAGTTCGACGCGGACGTCGCCAAGGCCCGGCTCGCGGAGGCCGGCCTCGAGTCGGTGGTGATGGGCGATCCGGCTGCATCGGTGGCCCCGCACCACGTCACCGAACGGGTCTTCCAGCTCGTCGTGATGGACGAGATCGTCGACCACGCCCGCTCTGTGCTGTTCGACGACCGGCCGCCGGACCATGAAGCGGAGACCCTCGACGCTGCGTTCCACACGCACCGGTTCGCGGACCGACCGCTGTGGATCCGGCGCACCACGGTGCTGCTGATCGTCACGTTCGTCGGTCCGATCGCGATCGCCGCGTTCCTCCACCTGCTCTGGCTGACCCGCGGCCTGTTCCCATAGTCGCGGCCGGCCGAAATCGAAGCGAGGCGAGCCCCCCGATCCCGGGTGAGCTCGCCTCGGCTGCGACTGGCTCGGGCCTACATGCCCTGGCCGCCGGAGGTTTCCGCGACCGACTGCTTGCCGGCGGAGATCCACGGCATCATGGCCCGCAGTTCCTTGCCGACCGTCTCGATCGGGTGATCGTGACCGGCCTGCTCGAGCGCGTGGAACGTCTCGCGACCGGCACGGCTCTCGGCGACCCAGTCGGCGGCGAAGGTGCCGTCCTGGATCTCGGTGAGCAGCTGCTTCATCGTGGCCTTCGTGTCGTCGTTGACGACGCGGGGACCGCTGACCAGGTCACCCCACTCGGCGGTGTCGGACACCGAGTAGCGCATGCCGGCGATGCCCTCTTCGTACATGAGGTCGACGATGAGCTTCAGCTCGTGGAGGCACTCGAAGTAGGCGACCTCGGGCTGGTATCCGGCCTCGATGAGCGTCTCGAATCCGGCCTGCACGAGGCGGGTGGTGCCGCCGCAGAGAACCGCCTGCTCGCCGAAGAGATCCGTCTCGGTCTCCTCGGTGAAGGTGGTCTCGATCACGCCGGCGCGGGCGCCGCCGATGGCGTCCGCATACGCGAGGGCGAGCGCCTTCGCGCCGCCTGAGGCATCCTGCTCCACCGCGATGAGCGCCGGCACGCCGCCGCCCTCGGTGTAGGTGCGACGCACGAGGTGGCCGGGACCCTTGGGGGCGACCATGCAGACGTCGAGGTTGTCGGCCGGATCGATCAGGTCGAAGCGGATGTTGAAGCCGTGGGCGAAGAAGAGGGCGTCGCCCTCGCTCAGGTTCGGGGCGACGTGCTGCTCGTAGATCTCCGCCATCTCGGTGTCGGGCATGAGCATCATGACGACGTCGGCCTCAGCCGTTGCGTCGGCGATCGAACGCACGGTGAGGCCGGCGGCCTCGGCCTTCGCGACCGAGCCGGAGCCGTCCCGCAGGCCGACGCGCACGTCGATGCCCGACTCCTTCAGGTTGAGGGCGTGGGCATGGCCCTGTGAGCCGTAGCCGAGAATCGCGACCTTGCGGTCGGCGATCGCGGATCGGTCGACGTCCTTCTCGTAGTAGATGTTCGCCACAGCGGAACCTTCTTCTGTTTGTGTTGTCGATTCTGTGACTTCTCAGGCACGACTGTCGTGCCTGAGAAGTCACAGAACCATGGACTGGGGACTAGTCGGCGAGTGACTGGAGGGCCACTCGTCCGGTGCGCTGGATCTCGGCGATGCCGAACGGGCGCAACTTCTCTTCGAATTCTTCGAGGCGAGCCGGGCGGGCGGAGAACGACAGCATGATCTGCTCGGTGTTCTCGTTGAGCACGTAGGCCCGCCAGTCGTCGATCAGCTCCATGAGCTCCTTGCGGTGCGTGGCGTCGGCCGAGACCGTCACAAGCATCAGCTCCCGCGACACGGACGCCGCGGGGTCGAGCTCGCGGATCTCGACGACGTTGATCAGCTTGTTGAGCTGCTTGACGACCTGTTCGAGCGGCGCCGATTCGACGTCGACGGTGAACGTGATGCGGCTGAACCGGTCGTCGTCCGTCGGGGCCACGGCGAGCGACTCGATGTTGAAGCCACGCCGACTGAAGAGTCCGGCGACGCGGGCGAGCACGCCCGGCTTGTTCTCGACCGTCGTGACGATCGTGTGGAAACGCTCGGCCATCGGTCAGCCCTCCCCGTCCAGCAGATGCTGTTGGGTCGGGTCGACGACGACCTCGCTGTTCGACTTGCCGGCGGGCACCATCGGGAAGACGTTCTCCCCCGCATCGGTGACGAACTCCACGACGACCGGTCGGTCGTTGATCTCATTCGCCTTGGCGATCGCGGGAGCGACCTCCTCGGGTGCCTCGACGCGGATCGCGGCGCACCCCATGGCCTCGGCCCACTTCACGTAGTCGGGCACCCGCTCCTGGAGGTACACCTCGCTGTAGCGCTCCTCGTAGAACATCTCCTGCCACTGGCGGACCATGCCGAGGTACGAGTTGTTGAGCAGGGCGACCTTGATCGGGATGTTCTCGACCGAGGCCGTGACCAGCTCCTGCGCGGTCATCTGGAAGCAGCCGTCACCGTCGATGGCCCAGACACGGCTGTCGGGCTTGCCGACCTTGGCCCCGATCGCGGCGGGGATCGAGAAGCCCATCGTGCCGAGGCCGCCGGAGTTCACCCAGGTGTAGGGGTGATCGAACTGCCACCACTGGCTCGCGTACATCTGGTGCTGACCGACGCCGGAGGCGACGATCGTGTCGGCCGGGTTGCCGTCGCGCAGCTCCTCGATGACGTACTGGGGCTTGAGCTTGTTGCCGGGCGCGGACTGCTCGTAGGTGAGCGGGAAGTTCTCCTGCCAGCCGGACACCGTCGAGCGCCAGGCGCTCCGGTCCGCCTGCGCCTCGGTCCCGCCCAGCTCGCGCATGGCGTGATTGATGCCCTCGATGACGAGGCGGCAGTCACCCTGGATGCCGACGTTGTACTGACGGACCTTGCCGAGCTCGGCTGCGTCGATGTCGACGTGGATGATCTTGGCGTCCGGCGCGAAGCCGTCGAGCTTGCCGGTGACGCGGTCGTCGAAGCGGGCGCCGAGCGAGATCAGGAGATCGCTCTGCTGCATCGCGGTGACCGCGGTGTAGTTGCCGTGCATGCCGGGCATGCCGAGGCAGAGCTCGTGGCTGTCGGGGAAGGCGCCGCGAGCCATCAGGGTCGTGACGACGGGGATCTGCACCATCTCGGCCAGCTCGCGGAGGGCCTCGGCCGCGCGGGCCTTGAGGATGCCGCCACCGACGTAGAGCACGGGGCGCTCGGCGTCGCGGATGAGTTCGGCGGCCTGGCGGATCAGCTCCCGATCGCCTTCCATCTGCGGTGCGTAGCCGGGCAGCTCCATGTCCGCATCGGAGGCCGTGTACCAGTTCATGGCCGAGCGGGCGTTCGTCGGATCGACGATGTCCTTCGGGATGTCGACGAGCACCGGCCCGGGCCGACCGGTCGTGGCGATGTGGAACGCCTCGTGGATGATGCGCGGGATGTCCTGCGCCTCGGTGACGAGGAAGTTGTGCTTCGTGACCGCCATGGTGATGCCGGTGGTGTCGCACTCCTGGAAGGCGTCGGTGCCGATCGCCGCATACGGCACCTGACCGGTGATGCAGACCATGGGAACCGAGTCGAGAAACGCGTCGGCCAACGGCGTGACGACGTTCGTCGCACCCGGGCCGGAGGTGACCATCGCGACGCCCGGCTCGCCGGTGGCGTGGGCGTAGCCCTCGGCCATGTGTCCGGCGCCCTGCTCGTGGCGCACGAGGATATGGCGGATCGAGCTGTCGATGATCGGGTCGTAGACGGGAAGGATCGCGCCGCCCGGGTAGCCGAAGATCGAGGACACGCCCTCGTGCTCCAGGCTGCGGACGAGCGCCTCGCCGCCCGAGATCTGCTGATTGTCGCTCATGCTGTGCTCACTGCTTGATCACCCATCGGGGTCGACCCACCGAAATGGGACACGGAAGTATGGTCGGAAAAAACGAAACGACCTCCCTTCTGGGAGGTCGAGGCGCACGTTTCCGGAGAAAATTCTGGTCGCGAACGTGCGCTAGCCGAGGCCTACTACGAGGACGAGGGCGGGCGACGTGTTCACGGGCACGAGTATGACGACTCGACGGGCGAATGGCAACGCGGTTCGAAATAGGGTGATCCGATGTCCTCACGGATCGGCGTCTACCCCGGCTCGTTCAACCCGCCGACCCGCGCCCACGTCGAGATCGCCCTGGCCGCGAGGGACACCCACGGGCTGATCAGGGTCGATCTCGCGATCAGCGCCGTCGCCCTCGGCAAGGACGACGTCGTCCGGCCGACGCTCGCCCAACGACTCGACGTGATCCGGGCGTCGCTCGACGGCATCGACGGGCTCGGCGTCGTCGTCACCGAAGCACAACTGATCGCCGACATCTCACGGGGCTACGACGTCGTCGTTATGGGCGCCG
>BQJV01000284.1 GCA_021604885.1 Acidimicrobiales bacterium | reverse complement strand
AGGATGCTGAACACCACGATGAAGACCTGCACGCTCGGTTCGAAGGCGGACCGCACGGCGATCAGCAGCACGAGGGCGGGGAACGCCAGGCTGATGTCGATCAGTGTCGTCGACAGGCTGTCGAACCATCCCCGCACGTAGCCGGAGACGACGCCGACGAGCGTGCCGATCGTGCCGGCAATGAGGGTGACGACGAACCCGAGAAGCAGCGCCGGCCGAGCGCCTTCGACGACTCGGGCGAAGACGTCGCGGCCGGCGCCGTCGCACCCGAACCACGCATTCCAACCCGGGTCCTCGAAGCGGTCGCACTCCCCCGTTCGGGCCAGCCGCTCCTCCGGATCGGCGATGGGCAGGAGATCACGGAACGCCGCGAAGAAGACCACGATGGCGATCCACAGCACCGACACCCAGAAGATCAGGCCCAGTCGCCTACGCATCGACGCTCCGGATCCGCGGGTCGAGCACCGTGTACAGGACGTCGACGAGGAAGTTCACGAGCACGTAGCCGATCGAGAGGATCGCGACGATGGCGGCGACGATGAAGTAGTCCTGCCCGAAGATGGACTGGATCAGGAGCCGACCCATGGCCTGGTACGCGAACAGGGCTTCCACGATGAATGCGCCGCCGATCAGCCCGCCGACGTTCAGGCCGGCCGCGGTGAGGGTGTTGAGCGACGAGGGGCGCAACACATGGCGCCACATGACCCGACGCGTGCTCAGCCCTCTCGCCTGGGCGAGCATCACGTAATCCTGCTGGAGCGTCTCGATCAGGTCGGTGCGTAGCAGCCGCACGTAGACGGCGACGAGGTTGAGGGCCAGGGTCAGCGAGGGGAGGAAGTAGCCTTTGAGGTTGCCGATCGGATCGTCCTGGAACCCCGGGAGGTCGTTCGAGAGCACGTCGAACCAGTCGAGCCACACGGCGAAGATGAAGATGAGATAGATGCCCAGGACGAATGACGGCAGCGCCAGTAGTCCGAAGGACACCGTTGACGCCCAGCGATCGATCCAGCCACCGGGCCGTTGCGCCGACCGGATCGCCAGAGGAATGGCGATGGCGAACGCCATGAGCTCGGCCAGCACCATCGTCTCGAGCGTCTTCGGGAGGGCCCGCCGGATCTGCTCCCACGCGGAGACGCCGGGGCTGATCAACGAGTCGCCCAGATCGCCCTGCACGAAGTTGCCGGCCCAGCGCCCGTAGCGGACCGCGAGCGGCCCGTTCAGGCCGAGTTCCTCGCGGGTCTCCTCGATCGCCTCGGGTGTCGCCCCGAATCCAGCCTTGAGCTCAGCCGGATCGCCCGGCGTGAGATCGAGGAGGAGAAACGTGACGAAGGTGACGACGAAGACGACAAGGATCAGCCGGCCGAGACGCCTCAGGTAGACCATCGGGAGCGCCTCAGATCAGCCCTGCGGCTCCATCCAGATCTGTTCCCAGCGATGGAAGCTGCCACCGGTCATCGGGAGCGCATCCCGGCCGTCGGGCAGGTACGACTCGAGCACACCATGGACGTAGGGCCACGCCACCTCGGCCTCGAGGCCATTGAAGTGATCGAGCCACACGAGCGGCACGAGGTCGGCGAGTGCGTGTTGGAACTCGGCGTACGCCGCCTTGCGCTCATCGAGGTCGGCCGTGGCCCGGCCGCGGGCGAGCGGCTCGTCGATCTCCGGGAACGCATGGTTCGACCAGTTCGTCGTGACCTGGCTCGAGTGGAACCAGATGTAGTAGCCGTCGGGGTCGCTGTCGCTGAACTGGATCCAGGCGATCGCCTCGAAGTTGTCGGTGATGCCGGTGATCGCCGATTGGCCGAGCGCGATGTCGACGTACTCGACGTCCACGCCGACGGATCGCCAGTCGTCCAGCACGAGGTCGGTGACCTCGCGGAACGCGGCACCCTGTTCACTCGACATCGTGAACTCGACCGGGCCGACTTCGGCTTCGTATTCCTCGATGAGGCGCCGGGCCTCGTCCAGGTCGTAGTCGGGATAGTCGGTCTCCACGTACCACGGGGAACCCGGGTGGATCGGGCTGTTGGCCGGTGTGGACAGCCCCGACCGGAAGAGGTCGATGACATCCTGGCGCGGCGTCGCATGAGCGAGCGCTCGCCGCACCCGCACGTCGTCGAGCGGCGGCACGTTGACGTTGAGGATGTAGGCCATCTCGTTGGCGCTGCCTGTGCCGATCCACACGTCGATGGTGTCGTCCTCCAGGAAGTCGACGATGTCGGCGTCGCCGGGCGAGAGGTAGCCGTCGAACTGCCCCTGCTCGAAGGCCAACCGCCGGGTGTCCTGCTCGGGGGCGAACGTGAACTCGATGGAGTCGAGGTAGGGCAGGCCGTCCTGCCAGTAGTCGTCGTTGCGGACGAGGCGAGCGCCCTCGCCGAGCGTCCACGAGTCGAGCTTGAAGGGACCGGTGCTGGTGAACCAGTCGTTCACGCCGATCTGATCGATCGGGACGACGTAGCCGGCTTGACCGGTGAGGACGAACGGGAACGTCGCCCAGGGCGCCGTCATACGAACCTCGAAAGTCAGCTCGCCGGTCACCTCGTAGGCCTCGACCTGCCCGACGACGAAGCCGACGAGCGCTGAGTCCTTGAACGCCTGGAGGTTCGCCACGACGGTCTCGGCGTCGAGGGCCGATCCATCATGGAAGACGACCCCGTCGCGCATGGTGACCGTCCAGACCGTGAAGTCGTCGTTCGGCACGAAGCTCTCAGCGAGGAAGGGTGCCCAGTTGCCGTCGGCGTCGAGCCGCACGAGCGGGTCGGCGATCGCGCTCAGGATCCGAAGGGTGCCGGGCGCTACCGCACCCGTGAGGTCGAAGCCCGTACCGTCGCGGTTCAGTGCCCAACGCAGATCGCCGCCGGAGACCGGGTCCATGTCGGCGGCTCCGGTTCCCTCGCCCGCCGACGTGATCTGCTGGCCGTCGAACGCGCCTTCACCGGTCTCGATGTCGTCGTCGCCCGTGCCGTCGCCGGAGCCGTCGTCTCCCCCGTCGTCGCCCGTGCCGTCACCGGAGCCGTCGTCTCCCGTGTCATCGCCGCTGTCGTCGCCGGCGTCGTCTCCGCCGGCGCTGCTGCCGCCGTCGTCACCGCACGCCGCCGCCACCAGCGTGAAACTCAACAGGATCGACAACCACAACAGCAACGAACGACGCATTCGATTCTCCCCCTCGGTCGTGGCACCGTGGTGAGCACGAGCCGCAGGTCAACCTAGCGCAGCCCCCTGTGCTCCGGTAATCCCCTGATCCCACGCTGACCCCCGGAGGAGCGCCCATGCGAGTTGCCCTGTTCGGCGGGTCGGGATTCCTCGGCCGAGGCATCGCGACGAGGCTGGTGGCCCGCGGACATCGGCCCCTCGTCGTCAGCCGGTCGGATCCGCAACTGCCCTCGGTCGACTTCGCCGCGTGGGACGGCCGCACGCTCGGCCCGTGGATCGAGTCGCTCGGCGATGTCACCCACGTCGTCCATCTCGCCGGCAAGCGGGTGGACTGTCGGCCGACGGAAGCCAACCTGGCGGAGCTCATCCGTTCACGGGAGGAGACCGTTCGGCTCGCCGGTGCCGCGTTCGAACAGATCGGCGCGACGCCGGACGTCTGGGTCCAGCTCTCCTCGCTTGCGCGCTACGGCGACGTTCCCGACGGCACGGTGAACGAGGACACCCGACTCCCTCTCGACGGCGTTCCGCAGCACGTCGAGGTGTGTCGCCGCTGGGAGGCTGCCTATCGGGACGTCACCGCCACCGTTCCCCGCCGGGTGCTCCTCCGGCCCGGCATCGCGATCGGCGGCCCGGACGATCCGGCGACCGCGCAGCTCATCCGCCTCGTGCGCCTTGGACTGGGCGGCACCGTGGGCGCCGGTGACCAGTGGGTGTCCTGGATCGCTGCCGACGATCTGTTCGCCGTCCTCCTCCGGTCGCTCGACGACGGCTCGATGCAGGGCATCTACAACGTGAGCGCGCCGACGCCGGTCACGAACCGCCAACTGATGGCGGCCTATCGCCGGGCGCTCGGACGGCGGTTCGGCCTACCCAGTCCCGCATGGATCACGCGCATCGGTGCACGCCTCCTCGGCTCGGACCCGAATCTGATCCTCACGGGCCGTGCCGCGGTGCCGACCCGCCTGCTCGACGAGGGCTTCGCCTTCGCGACGCCCGACATCGATGACGCGATCAGGGCCGCCGTGGCGGAGGCGGGTATCGTCCGCGCATGACGCTGACCGAGCAGGACATACGCGACCGCACCCAGGCCGTCATCGACGACGTCGGAATCGACGGCGACGAGACCGCCTTCCGATCCGCCCTGTGGGACGCAGGCCTCGCGTTCGTGCAGTATCCGGAGGGCAAGGGTGGCCTCGCCGTCTCACCGAGCCTCCAGGGGACCGTCGAGGAGACGATCCGTGACGCGGGCCGCTTCTTCCACCCGTTGGCGACGAACACGATCGGCATCGGCATGGGCCTGCCGACGGTGCTCACCTACGGCTCCGAGGAACACCACGAGAAGCACCTCAAGCGCATCTTCACCGGTGAGGACTGGTGGTGTCAGATGTTCAGCGAGCCGAGCCACGGCTCGGACGTCGCCGGCCTGGCCAGCCGTGCCGTGCGGGACGGTGACGAGTGGATCCTGAACGGGCAAAAGGTGTGGACGAGTGTCGCCCACATCTCCCGCTACGGCATGTTGCTGGCGCGCACCGATCCGGACGCACCCAAGCACAAGGGTCTCAGCTACTTCATCCTCGACATGGAGTCGCCGGGTGTCGAGATCCGTCCGCTGTACCAGATCACCGGTGATGCTGAGTTCAACGAGGTCTTCTTCAACGACGTGCGTATTCCCCACGCGAACCTGCTCGGCGAGGTCGGTGACGGTTGGCGCGTC
>BQJV01000283.1 GCA_021604885.1 Acidimicrobiales bacterium | reverse complement strand
GACACCAAACGGTCGATTGAACGCCCGAAGGGCCCGGTTCCACGACCCTTTCGTGTCCAGAGATTCCAGGATGTGGGGAAGCTCGGGCTCCGAGATGCGCCAGGGAATGGAAAGGGTGGTCAGGGAGGGGAGCGGTAGGCTGCTCCACTCATGAAGGCCAACGAAGTCCGCCGGGCGTTCACCGATTTCTTCGTCGAACGGGGTCACTCGCACCAGCCGAGCGCGTCCCTGATTCCGCACGACCCCACCGTGCTGTTCACCGTCGCGGGCATGGTGCAGTTCAAGACCTTCTTCACCGGTGAGGAGGCGGCGCCGTACGACCGTGCGGTCACGATCCAGAAGTGCGTCCGCGCCGGCGGCAAGCACAACGATCTCGACGAGATCGGGCGCACCCGCCGGCATCTGACGTTCTTCGAGATGATGGGCAATTTCAGCTTCGGGGACTACTTCAAGTCCGAGGCGTGCGCCTTCGCGTGGGACTTCATCATCAACGTTCTCGAACTCGATCCCGAACGGTTGTGGATCACCGTCCACCTGTCCGACGACGAGGCGGCCGAGATCTGGGAGAAGGAGATCGGGGTGTCCGCCGATCGCATCCAGCGCCTCGACGAGGACAACTACTGGAAGATGGGCGACACCGGCCCCTGCGGTCCGTGCTCGGAGATCTTCTACGACAAGGGCCCGGAGTTCGGCGCCGATGGCGGCCCCGCGCATGGCGACGAGGACCGTTTCATCGAGTTCTGGAACCTGGTCTTCATGCAGTTCGACCAGGCTGACGACGGCACCAAGACGCCGTTGCCGAAGCCGTCGATCGACACCGGCATGGGCCTCGAACGCACCGTGTCGATCCTGCAGGGAGTCGACTCCGTCTGGGAGACCGACGAGCTCGCCGCGCTCCAGCAGTCCGCGGCCGAGCTGACCGGGCTCGATCCAGCCACCGCCGAGGCCGAGCAGCTCGTCTCGCTGCGCATCCTCGCCGACCACGCCCGCAGCACCTCCATGCTCGTGAGCGACGGCGTCTTCCCGTCCAACGAGGCCCGCGGCTACGCCCTGCGCCGCATCCTTCGCCGCGCGGTGCGCCACGCCTACATCCTCGGAGTCGAGACCCCGGTCATGGGCGGCATGGTCGATGCAGTCGTCGGCGTGATGGGCGGCGACTACCCCGATCTCGTCGAGAACCACGACTTCATCCGCGACGTCATCGATCGGGAGGAGGTCCGCTTCCGCGAGACCCTCCGTACCGGTCAGGCGATCCTTGACGAGCGTCTCGATGCGCTGGCCGAAGGTGAGGCGCTCTCCGGCGACACGGCGTTCCTCCTCCATGACACCTACGGATTCCCGCTCGAGGTCACGCAGGAGATCACCGGCGAACGCGGCGTCGATGTCGACGTCGAGGCGTTCCGCGCCGCGATGGCGGACCAGCAGAAGCGCGCGAAGGACGCCCGCAAGGTGGCCGGCGGCGGTGACACCGGCGATCTCGTATCGCTCGTGGAGGCCCACGGCGAGACCGTGTTCACGGGTCGCGACGAGACATCGACCGAGGCGACCGTGCTCCACATCGACGACGCGATCGTGGTGCTCGACCGCACGCCCTTCTACGCGGAGTCCGGTGGCCAGGTCGGCGACACCGGCACGATCCGCACCGAGACCGGCGAGATCGTCGTCGGTGACACGACCTACGGCGTTCCCGGCATCCATGTCCACGCCATCGACTCGCTCACCGGCACCGTGGAGGTCGGACAGACCGCCACGGCCACGATCGACGACACCCGTCGTGCCGCGATCCGTCGCAACCACACCGCCACCCACCTGCTCCACTGGGCCCTGCGCGAGGTGGTCGGCGACCATGTCAAGCAGCAGGGCTCCTGGGTCGGCCCGGACCGGCTCCGCTTCGACTTCAGCCACTACGAGGGCGTCAGCGCGGAGCAGCTCGCCGCGGTCGAGGACCTCGTGAATGCCGAGGTGCTCACCAACCCGAGTTGCCGCCACTTCGAGACCACGATGGACGAGGCGCAAAAGCTCGGGGCCATAGCGTTCTTCGGCGACAAGTACGGCGACGTCGTGCGGGTCCTCGAAGCCGGCCCCCATTCCACGGAGCTGTGCGGCGGCACCCATGTCAAGGCGCTCGGCGACATCGGTCTCGTGCGCATCCTCTCCGAGGGATCGATCGGCTCGAACATCCGTCGCATCGAGGCGGTCACCGGTGACGGCACCCGCCAGGCGGTGCGGGCGCTCGACGAGCAGCTCGCCGCCACGGCCGCAGCGCTCGGCGTCGCCAACGCGGACGAAGCGCCGGAGGCCGCCGCCCGCCTCACGGCCGCGAACAAGGACCTCCGCAAGGAATTGGACCGGCTCAAGCAACAGCTCGCCGTCGGTCAGGCGCCCGCGCTCGCCGGGAAGGCGGTGGACGGCGTGGTCGTCGACCAGGTCGACGGCGTCGATCGCAACGGTCTGCGGGATCTCGCCGTGTCCGTCCGCGATCAGGACGGCGTGCATGCGGTCGTGCTCGGCGCCGTGTTCGAAGCCGGCGGCGTCGGCCTCGCGGCAGCCGTGACACCGGAGAGCCCCCACAACGCCGGCGTCCTCATCGAGGATGCGAAGAAGACCATCGGCGGCGGCGGGAAGGCCTCCGACGACATCTCGGTGGCCGGCGGCAAGGACGTCGGCGCGCTCGGCGGCGCGCTGGATCAGGCCCGAGCGGCGGCGGGCATCGGCTGACATGCGGGCCCTGGGCCTCGACCTGGGGTCGAAGCGAATCGGTGTCGCCGTGAGCGACTCGGACGGCACGCTCGCGATGCCGATCGAGGTGGTCAGGCGCTCCGGCGATCGCGGCCGCGAACATCGGGAGATCGCCGGTCTCGTCGAGGAGTGGGAGGCGGAGATCGTCGTCGTCGGCCTGCCCCTCAACATGGACGGCAGCGAGGGCGAGATGGCCAAGAAGTACCGCAGCGAGGCAAAGGCGCTGGGCGACACCCTCGACGTGCCCGTCGTTCCCTACGATGAACGCTTGACCACCGTCACCGCGGAGCGAACCCTCATGGAACAAGAGATGAAGGCCGACGCCCGCCGGACCGTCGTCGACAAGGTCGCGGCGGCCGTCATGCTCCAGTCATGGCTCGATGCAGGGATGCCCCATGGCCGATAAGCCGCGCCGTAACTTCGCCGCGTTCCTGACCGGACAGGTCGACGACGAGATCCCGGAGGCCGCCAAGCCGCCGCCGGAGCCGCCGCGCGCGACCGAGGCGCCGCTGATCCCTGCCGCGCCGCCGGTTCGTCCGGCGACCCGCGTGATCCGGGCCGCGCAGGCTGCGCCGGCCTCGCCCCCGCCCGTCACCGTCGGCCCCGACGGGGAAGAGGTGCCGATCGTCGCACTGCCGGACTACGCCGCTCCGCCCGGCGTCGTGGTGTCGGCCGGATTCGACGCCAACGGCGTCGAGTACGTGTTCGAGGACGACCCGGGTGCCATCCCGCTCGTCGACCCCCGCTACGACGCGGACGATCGCAACTGGGTCCGCTACCGCACGAGTTGGGGCGGGTTCCTGCGCATCATCGGCCTCGTCGTGCTCGTTCTCATTGTTGTCGTCACGGCTCGATCCCGCGTCTACGGATGGATCGACGACCAGGTGTCCGCCGGCGGCGACCATGGCGAGGATGTCCTGTTCACCATTCCCGAGCGCGCCGCTGTCAACGATGTCGCGACCCTGCTGGCGGACGAAGGCGTCATCAACAACGCCACCGTCTTCCGCTACTGGTTGCGCTGCGACGGCGACATAACCATCACCGGCTTCCTCGGCTGCGACACCGAGGTGCAGTTCCAGGCCGGCCAATACGAACTCGTCGAGAACATGACCTACGAAGAGGTCGTCGCCGCGCTCAGCGAGGGGCCCCTCGTGGAGGAGATCTTCCAGGTGTGCGTGCCCGAGGGTCTTCGCGTGAGCCAGTTCATTCCGCGCATCCTCGACGAGAACGACCTGTTCGACGAGGAGCAGTTGCTGGAGGCACTCAGCGATCGCGAACTCACGTCCGACTATCTCCCCGACGACACCGCCGGCTTCTTCCAGTTCGAGGGGCTGCTCTTCCCGGCGTGCTACGACGTGCCCGAGCAGAATCTCGCCGACGAGCGTCTGATGATCGCTCGGATGTCACAGGAGATGGACATCCGGATCGGCCGGGCGAGCGACGCCGCCGGTGGTCTCCCGCCCCAGGCCGTCGCGCTCGGGCTCGACGAGTACGACATGGTCACCATCGCCTCGCTGATCGAGGAGGAGGCGTTCCTCGACGAGGACCGGCCGAAGATCAGCCGGGTGATCTGGAACCGGCTCGAGCAGGACTGGCTGCTCGGCATCGACGCGACCGCCTGTTTCGCTCCGCAGATCTCGTGCCTGGAGCTGACCGACGAGCACCTCAACGACCCGAACGCGTGGAACACCCGCGCGGTGAAGGGCCTTCCTGCCACTCCCATCTCCGCGCCCGGACAGGCGAGCCTCGATGCCGCTTACGCGCCCGAGGAAGGGCCGTGGATGTACTACGTGCTGACCAACGAGGGTGGCGTCGATGGTGCCCACCGGTTCGTGGAGACCGACGCGGAGTTCCAGGAGGCCAAAGACTTCTGCGAAGCCGAAAACCTGGGCTGCGGATGATCACCGGCCGCACTCGGGTCGCGGCCGTCATCGGCGACCCGATCGCCCATTCCCTCTCCCCGGAGCTCCACAACGCGGCCTTCGCCGCGGCCGGGCTCGACTGGGTCTATGTCGCCTGGCCGGTTGCGGCGGGCCGAGGCGCCGCCGCGGTCGACGCGATGCGCACCGCAGGCCTCGCCGGCATGTCGGTGACCATGCCGCACAAGGACGCGGTCGCGGACGCGGCCGATGTGCGGTC
>BQJV01000282.1 GCA_021604885.1 Acidimicrobiales bacterium | reverse complement strand
CGCGCCGCCGTCGACGGCATCGCCGACCGTGTTGCGGAGCTCGCGACGCACATGGAGGTGTCGTCGCTGGCGGTCGATGGCGGACTCAGCCGCTCGGACGTGATGGTCGAGGCGATCGAGGCCCGCGGACTCGGCGTGGCGCGGGGCGAACCTGAGGCCACCGTCCGCGGCGCGGCCCTCATCGCGACTCCCGGCTGAGATCGGTGGCGGAGACCGCTCGCGGTTTTTCCGCGGAGGTTACCGATGGGTAGGGTTCGCGGATGCGCCGACTCCGCCTGCCCCTCGCCGTCCTTCTCGCCCTGAGCCTGCTCGCCGCCGCGTGCAGCGACGACAGTGGAGGGGATGGCGCCGAAACGCCGGACGACGGCGCGCCGTCCGACGGCGGCGACGACGGTGCCGGCGGCGATGATGGCACCACGGACGACGGCGACGACACCGCGGCAGGCGACGACAGCGGCGATCCGCGGGGTCGAGTGCCCGCGACGTTCACGTCTCACGTGAGCGCCGGTCAGGTGACGGTCACCGGGGCGGAGCCCGGAACCGAGCTCGGGCTGAGCGGACGGCAGGGCGTCGTGCAGACCGGTGTCGTCGACGAACTCGGCAATCTCCTGTTCCGTGAGGTCGAGCCGGGTGAGGGCTGGTTCGTCCTCGACGAGACGCAGGACCCGGTGATGACCAGCGATCCGCTCGCCGTGCCGGCGCTGGACGACCATCCGGACGCCGAGTGGTTCGCCGCACAGCAGTTCCCCACCGAGTTCGCCATCGACGACGTCGGCACCTGGGAGGGCTACGGCTACATCGAGACCCGTGACGGCACCCTGCTCGCCGCGACCGTGCGTCTGCCCGGTCCGCCGGAGGACGGCCCGTACCCGACCGTCGTCGAGTACTCGGGGTACGACCCGGCGAGCCCGTACGCGATCGAACCCGCGATCAACATCTACGGCCTGCTCGGCTGGGCGACGGTCGGCGTGAACATGCGCGGCTCCGGCTGCTCCGGCGGCGCGTACGACTACTTCGAGCCGCTCCAGACCATCGACGGCTACGACATGATCGAGACGATCGCCGCCCAGGACTGGGTGTACGAGAACAAGGTCGGCATGGTCGGCATCTCCTACTCGGGCATCAGCCAGCTCTTCGTCGCCCAGACCCAGCCGCCGAGCCTCGCGGCGATCACGCCGATCTCGGTGATCGAGGACTCGTACCGTTCGGTCGTCTACCCGGGTGGCATCTACAACAACGGTTTCGCCAAGAGCTGGGGCGACTCGCGCCAGGGCGCCAACGACGCCTACGGCCAGGGCTGGGTCAACGACCGGATCGCCGAGGGCGACACGGTCTGCGACGACAACCAGCTCCTCCGCAGCCAGAACCAGGACCTCAGCGCGACAACGTCCGAGTTCTCGTACTACCCGGGTGAGGACATCGACTATCTGTCGCCCCGCCTGTTCGTCGATCAGATCACGGTGCCGACGTTCCTCGCCGGCGCGTGGCAGGACGAGCAGACCGGCGGCCGGTTCGCCACGATGCTCGACGAGTTCACCGGCACCGACGTCTTCCTTGCGCACGTCTACAACGGCGCCCATGCCGACTCGCTCGGCCCGGCATCGCTGCTCGCGGCGACGGAGCTGCTGAGCGTCTATGTCGCCGACCGGGATCCCGTGTTCGATCCGTTGCTCCGCGCCGGCGCGCCGCTGCTCTACACGGACGTGTTCGGGGTGCCCGCCCAGCTGCCGGCCGACAACTTCGCGAGCCGCGACGAGGCCATCGCCCACTACGAGGCCGGCCCGACGGTAACCGTGTTCATCGAGAACGGCGGCAACCCGGATGCGCTCGGCGCTCCGGTGCCACGGGGTCAGGCGGCATTCGGTGGGTGGCCGGTCGAGGAGTCCGAGGCTCGGACGTTCTCGCTCGGCGACATGGCCGGCGGCGAGTCGGTCGGCGAGTTCCTCGTCGACGTCGCCCAGTCCCAGGAGTTGACCAAGGAAGCCGATGACGACGGCGACGAGTTCGAGAACCTCGACTGGGCGCTCCTCGAGGCGGGCGAAGCCCTCGTCTTCGAGACCGACGCGTTCACCGAGGACCTGCTCCTGCTCGGTACCGGTCGGGTCTCGCTCTCGATCATGGCCGACGAGGCCGACGCCGACCTGGAGGTGACGATCACCGAGGTCCGCCCCGACGGCTATGAGATGTACGTGCAGTCCGGTTGGCTCCGGGCATCGCACCGAGCGCTCGACGAGGGCGAGTCGAGCGAGACGCTGCCGTGGCACGTCCATTCGGAGGAGTCGGCCGAGGAGTTGCCGGAGGGCGAGTTCACGCAGGTCGACGTGGAGATCTTCCCGGCCGGCCATGTCTTCCGGGCCGGTTCGAAGCTGCGCCTGATCGTCGATTCGCCGGGCGGCAACCGCAACCTGTGGGCCTTCGACGTGCTCCCCAACGACGGCACCGCCGTCCAGGTCGACCCGGCGGCATCGACGCTGACGCTCCCGTTCGTCTCCGGCGTCGACGTGCCCGAGGGGCTCTCCGACTGCGAACACACCCGCAGTCAGCCCTGCCGGATGTACGTCGCGTACGACAACCAGCCGGTGAGCTGACCTTCGCCGGTCTCCCCGCGGCGGTAGGTTCGCCCCCGTGAACCTGCTCGCCGCGGAGTCCGCCCGCGACAATTTCGTCGATCTCGATGTCAGCCTCGGCTGGTGGGTCGGGCTGGCGGTCGCGATCGGTCTCCTGCTCGCCGTCGACCTCTACCGGCATCGCGACGACCACGAGCCGACGACGCGCAGCGCGCTCCTCGAGACGCTCGTCTGGATCAGCTTCGGCGTCGCGTTCTCCGGCGTGGTCGCGATCGGCTTCGGCAGCGAGGCTTTCGGCGAGTACATCTCGGGCTACCTGATCGAGAAGTCGCTCAGCATCGACAACGTCTTCGTCTGGTCGATCCTCTTCTCCACGATGGCGATTCCGCTCAAGTTCCAGCACCGCGTGCTGTTCTGGGGCATCTTCGGCGCGCTGCTGTTGCGCCTGATCTTCATCCTCGTGGGCGCCGCGCTCATCAGCCGATTCTCGGCGGTGCTGGTGATCTTCGGCGCGTTCCTGGTGATCACCGGCCTGCGGATCATCCGCCATCGCGAGGATGAGGGGGAGACCACCTCCACGGCCGGACTCGGCCTGTTGCGCCGGGTCATGCCGGTCTCCGACGAGTACGACGGCCACAACTTCTTCACCGTCAAGAACGGTGTGCGGATGGCGACGCCGCTGTTCGCCGCGCTGGTCGTCGTCGAGGTGACAGACGTGATCTTCGCGCTCGACTCGGTGCCGGCCGTGCTGGCGGTGTCGAACGAGCCCTACATCGTGTTCGCGTCGAACGCGTTCGCGATCCTGGGCCTACGGGCGATGTACTTCCTGCTCGCCGACGCCCGCCAACGCTTCCACTATCTGTCCCACGCTCTCGGTGCGATCCTCGTCTTCGTGGGCGTGAAGATGGCGCTGAGCCAGTGGCACCACCTCGACACGTTCCTGTCGCTCGGCGTGATCCTCGCGATCCTCGTGGCGGCGATCGCCTTCAGCGAACTCCGCACGCGCCGCGAGGCCGCCGCTCTCGTCGACTGATCAGCTGCGGTCGGTGGCGTCGCGACCGGGCAGGTCGCGGATCGTCTTCGTGGACACCTCGAACACCCCGCCCACCAGACTCGCCGGCGTACGGGCTGCTTCCATGAGCCCGCGGCCGATCATCTGGCCGGTGCCCCGCGCCGTCGGGCGTCGGATCCAGCCGACGGAGACGAACATCCCGAGCGAGACCAGCGCCATGCCGATCATGATGCCGCTGACGATCAACCAGCCGTTCTCGCTCTCGACCCAGGGAAGATTCGAGAAGTTCATGCCGAAGATGCCTGCGACGAGCGACAGGGGCAGCATCACCGCGGCGTAGACGGTGAGCACCTTGCTCACCTCCGTCGCCTGACCCGCCTCCGCACCGCGGTAGGCATCGAGGGTCTCGGCGAGCGATGTGCGAGCGTTGTCGATGCCTCCGGCGGCGCGGCCAGCGACGTCGAACACGTCCGAGAAGCGGCGCCGGGCCTGGTCCGAGAGCAACGGCGAGGTCGAGGAGCGCATCTGATCGAACGCCTCTCGTTGGGGATGGGTGACCCGACGGATCTGGCCGAGATCGCGACGCATCGCGGTGACGTCGGCGACGATCGTGGGGTCGGCGGCGAGAGCACGATCGATGAGCGTCTCGACGCGATTCTCGAACTCGTCGATCACCGCCACGAAGCGACGGGTGGCCACGTCGGCGAGACGGGCGAGTAGGTCGTCGGCGCCGCCGCTCGCAAGCTGACGGGACCGCTGGACCTGGTCCCACAGCGTGTCGATCGCGGGCGACGGGCGTTCGTGGACGGTGATGAGGGCGCGGTCGCCCGTCAGGAAACAATCGATCTCGTAGCTCTCGATGCGGTCATCGGCGAGGCCGTGGATGATGGCGAGGAGATGGCTGCCGAAGTCATCGAGTTTGGGTAGATCGAAATCGTCGACCGCGTCGTGGACAGCGATGGGGTCCAACTCGAACGCCGCGGTGAACTCGAGAAGGTCGGCGACGTCGGCCCGGCCCACGGTGATGTCGACCCAGAGCCACCCGTCGGCCGGTGCTTCCGAGCTGCGGTCCGGCACCACGCTGACGGTGCCGTCGCTCGCCGCCAGTGCGCGTGTTTCCATGTGCAATGTTGACCACCTGCGCCACGATGCCGGTGGATGCCGTGCCGTGCGCGACGCGCCGAACTCGGAGACCGGCACCAGCGGTGCGCGGCCTCCGAGTCCGGTCGGGGGTTCGGGAGGGGGTGCTCAGAAGCCGAAGTCGAACTCCGGCATGACGACGGGCTCGGCCAGGAAGTCGGTCGGGAAGACCGGGGGCACCGGATCCGGGCCCGGGGGGATCGTCGG
>BQJV01000281.1 GCA_021604885.1 Acidimicrobiales bacterium | reverse complement strand
GTTGCGGTCGCCGTTGAGGCGGTACAGCAGCGCCTGGTCGTCGCGCGTGGTGTAGGTGATTACCTGGTCCGCGTCGCGGTCGGGGAGCGTCCAGGTGCTGGCCTCGCCGCGGTCGCCGCCCCAGCCACCTTCGCCCGAGATGAACAGGCCGTTGCGGCTCGTCCACATCGGATTGCCGTCCGCGTCCGAGACGGTCGACTCGAGCCGGACGAGTGCCGCCTTGCCCTTGTCGAGGATCTCCGCCACTCGGCCTTGACCGGTCGCCGAACCCTCGGCCGGGACCGTCTGGTGGATCTGGATGAACTGCTCGCCGTGGAGCAGAGCCGCCAGGTTGAAGTCGCCGAAGTTCGGCATGCCGCCCGAGCCCATCACGACGACCTGGGTCGGCAGCGCCTTCTGGGGAGTGTCCTTGGTGTTCTCGGTGGTGAACTCGAGCTCGAAACCGGTGGGATCGGTCACGCCGGCGCCCACGCCGAGGGCGTAGAGCAGGCTGTCCTTGGAGGTCCAGGAGATCTCCGAGGGTTCGCTGGTGTTGCCGACTGCGTCGGGGTTGATGGGCATGGCTTCTCCTGTGGATGGATGGAGCGGACGGGTCAGGTGATGGGTGCGGCGAGTGTCGCCATCGCCATCGAGGTGATGCGGTCTTCGAGGCTGTCGGCGTCGAGGTCGGCCGTCGCCGTGGTCGTGATCAGGCCGATCGCGCCGGCGACGAGAACCCGGGCGTCGTCGTCATCGATCTCGGGCCGTGCGCGGCGGAGTTCGTCGTTCCACTCCGTCGACCACGCGCGGAGCCGTCGGGTCATCGGTGAGCGGCGCTGCGACGAGAGATGACGGGCCTCGCTGGTCCACACCGAGATCAACGCGGATCGTTCGAGGGCGACCCGGACGTACGCACGCACGTACCCCTCGAGGACCCCCATGGGGCCGGACCCGGACACCCGGGCGCTCTCGTTCGCCTCGTGGACCTCGTCCGCGGCCATCTGGATCGCCTCGAGCAGGATCTCCTCCTTCGACGAGAAGTGCCGGTAGATCGCAGGGCCACTGACGTCGACGGCCTTGCCGATGTCGTCGACACCGGTCGCGGGGTAGCCGCGCTCGTGGAACAGATCGATCGCCGCGGCGAGGATCAGCTCCCGCCGGTTCGACGGCCGCCGCGACGGCGCCGCGTCGATGGCGGTGTCGCTGAGGGTTCCGTCATCGAGTGAGCGGGCGGCGTCGGACATGGTTAGTGAACGTTAACAAGAGTGTCCCGGCCGGTCGAAGCCGAGCCGCGGCGATGGGTCCGAGCCCGCGGGGGCGGGTTAGGGTCCGGACATGGTCTTCCGTCGTCGACGTCGGCAGCGTCGCCAGCCGCCGCACTTCACCTACTCGCGTTGGGACGGGTCGCAGACGGGCTTCCAGGTCGACGCTGACCATCTGTTCGACGAGCTCGCGGACGACCTGCTGTACCACGGCGATGTGAACAACGCCCTGTGCCAGATGATGCAGGGCGGCATGCAGGACATGGACGGACGCCAGATGGAGGGCATCCGCGACATGCTCGACAAGCTCCGGGACCGGCGCCGCGAGATCCTCGACAACCACGATCTCGGCGGCGTGTTCGACGACATCGCCGAGGCGTTGCGAGAGGTGGTCGAGGAGGAACGCAAGGCTCTGAGCGACATGGTCGAGCAGGCCGCCGAGTCCGGCGACGAGCGGCGTGAGGAGCTCGCCGGCGACTCGGCCACGATGAAGAACATGGAGCTCGACATGCTCCCGCCGGATCTCGCGGGTCAGGTCAAGGGCCTGCAGAACTACGAGTTTGAGAGCGAGGAGGCGCAACAGAAGTTCGAGGAGCTCATGGAGCAGCTCCGTGAGCAGCTCATGCAGCAGCAGCTCGACCAGATCGCCGACGGCGTCAACAACATGTCGCCCGAGGACATGCAGCGCATGAAGGACATGCTGTCCGAGCTCAACAAGATGCTCGAACAGCGCGCCAACGGCGAGGAGCCCGACTTCCAGAAGTTCATGGAGGACTACGGCGACTTCTTCCCGGAGAACCCGCAGACCCTCGACGAGCTGCTCGAGGTCATGGCCCAGCGGATGGCGCAGGCGCAGCAGATGATGAACTCCATGTCGCCGGAGCAGCGTCAACAGCTCCAGGAGCTGAGCAACCAGCTCATGGAGGACATGGATCTCAACTTCCAGATGAACCAGCTGGCCGAGAACCTGCGTGAGCAGTTTCCGCAGATGGGCTGGGGTCAGGGATACGACTTCCAGGGCCAGGACCCGCTCGACATGCCCCAGGCAATGGACATGATGGGCGAACTGGGTGACATCGATCAGCTCGACAATCTCCTGCGCGGCGCGACCAACCCGGGGGCCCTCGCCGAGGTCGACATCGACCGGGCCCGCGACCTGCTCGGCGACGAATCGGCCGAGTCACTCGAGCGCATGGCCGAACTCGCGCGGATGCTCGAGGAGGCCGGCCTGATCGAAAACCGCGAGGGGCGCTACGAGTTGACGCCACGGGCCATCCGCAAGATCGGGAACGGCGCACTCGAAGAGATCTTCAAGCAGATGTCCGACGACATGATGGGCAAGCACGAACTGCACAAGGCGGGCCAGGGTCACGAGCGCGAGTACGAGACCAAGGCCTACGAGTACGGCGATCCGTTCAACCTCCACATCGAGCAGACGCTGCGGAACTCCATCGCCCGATCCGGTGGCGGCACGCCGGTGCGCCTGCATCCGGACGACTTCGAGATCGAGCGGACCGAGCAGCAGGTGCGGTCGGCCACGGTGCTGATGCTGGACATCTCGATGTCGATGGCGATGCGGGACAACTTCCTGCCCGCCAAGAAGGTCACGATGGCCCTCCACTCACTGATCTCGAGCCAGTACCCGCGCGACTTCCTGGGGATGGTGTCGTTCAGCGAGGTGGCCCGGGAGTTCAACGCGGCCACGCTCCCGGAACTCAGCTGGGACTATGTCTACGGCACGAACATGCAGCACAGCTTCCAGCTCGCCCGGAAGATGCTCGCCCGCGAGAGCGGCACGAAGCAGATCATCATGATCACCGACGGCGAGCCGACGGCGCACATCACGAAATCCGGCCAGCCGTACTTCAACTATCCGCCCTCACAGGAGACGGTTGACCTCACCCTCGCGGAGGTCGCCAAGTGCACGCGCGAAGACATCCGCATCAACACATTCGTGCTCGATGTCACGCACTATCTGCGCCACTTCGTGGAGCAGATCTCCCGGATGAACGGGGGCCGTGCGTTCTTCACGACCAACGACAACCTCGGCGACTACATTCTGCATGACTTCGTCGAGCACAAGAAGTCGATGGTGCGTGGAAGGCGATAACGCTGAAGGACTCCCAGCCTCAACGTGACCCGGTAGCCGCCGATGGTCAAGGGGTGAGTGCATCCCGAGGGGAGACCGTGCGTCCCGAAGTCGGATCCGAAGCGTGGCACCAGTTGATCGCGGGCGAGCTCCAGCGATCGGTGGTCGAACTCGCCGACGCGTCCATCGACGGATTCGATGCCGTGCTCGCCGGCGTGTTCGGTCGCTTCGGTCGCTTCCTCGGCGCGATCACCGTCGGCGAGGCGACGGCGACCGATCAGGGCGTCGTGTGGTTCGACGACACGCTCACCACGCCCGACGAAGTCGAGTTGTTCGGCGGAATCGCCCGCTCGTTGGACGGGGTCACCGGTCTCACCACCGTGAAAGGACCCCGCGGGTGCCCGATCGTCGCGGCTCCGGCAAACAGCGGCGGGTTCTCGAAGTTCACCGCGTTCATCGGCGAGCCGGGCTACGTCCCGGGCGTCGACGACCTCACGGCCCTCGGCATGCTCAGTTCGATCGTGGGTGCGGCCCGTCAGCGCATCTGTGCCGAGCGGGAGCTCCGTGATCGCGCCGAGCGCCAGGCCCGACTCAACGAACTGTCCGAGATCGCCGCCACCGCGACCCCCGGGCCGGACGCACTCGAAGCCATGCTCGATCTGGCCCGGAACGCGCTCGGCATCGCGGCCGCCTCCACGCTCGTGCGCGACGGCGACGAGTTCGTGTTGATCGCGTCGACGGACATCCTCGGCGAACGACCGGTAGCGATCGGCACCCGCACCAGCGACACCGTGGCGCGCCTGCTCGAGAGCGCCAACGCCGGCCACATCGTGCGCCCGCTGAAGGACTTCGTGCGCTCGCCTGAGGCGCTCGTCAACACGGTCGGCGAAGTGCTCGTCGTGCCGCGCTTCGTCGGTCGCGAGGTGGCCGGTGTCGTGGTGTTCACGGACATCCACGGCCGCACCTGGCTCGACGACGAGATCGAGTTCGCGAAGTCCGTTTCGCGGAGCGTCCAGAACCTCATGTTGCGGACCGACATCGACGCTCGACACCGCCGCCGGAACGAGCTCGACCGGATGATCTCGCAGGTCGCCACGATCGCGGCGCGGACAACGCTCGACGCGCTCGACGAGGTCATGGACGAGACGCTCCGCCTCGCCATCGAGGGATTCGGTCTGTCGGGCGCCAGCATCTGGGCCGTGGTCGGCGATCGCGGAGTTCGTGTCGTGTCCCGATCCGCCGATGGCACGCTGAGCCACGATCCCGTGGCCGCGCCGTTCGACGAGACGATCCGGCGGCGGCTGCTCGACAGTGGGGTCCGCTCCGCACCCGTCTCCTCCATCGAGCTGGACGGGCCGTCGCTGGCCACGTCGGGGACCGCCATGTTCGTCCCGATCGGCGTCGCCCCCAGCGGCATCGCGGCGTTCATCGCGGACGAGAAGACCTGGACGGACGACGAGATCGCCGCCGCAAAGGCCCTTGCCTCGCTGGCCGAGCAGACTCGTGTCCGGCTCCAGGCGGACGCGGCCATCCACGAACGACTTCGTGGGGAGGCACTCACGGCCGCGGTCGCGGCCACGGCAGTCGACGCGACGACGGC
>BQJV01000280.1 GCA_021604885.1 Acidimicrobiales bacterium | reverse complement strand
ATCTCGTCGAGCAGGACGACCGGGTTCATGGCGCCGGCCTCGGTGAGCGCCCGCACGATGCGGCCGGGCCGGGCCCCGACATAGGTGCGGCGATGGCCGCGGATCTCGGCCTCGTCGTGGATGCCGCCGAGCGACATGCGGACGAACTCCCGCCCGAGCGTGCGGGCGACCGAACGTCCGAGCGAGGTCTTGCCGACGCCGGGCGGGCCGGCGAGGGCGAGGATCGTGCCACCGCGAGCTTTCGCGCCGTCGACCTCGCGCTCCTCGCGGAGGCGGCGCACGGCCAGGAACTCGACGATGCGTTCCTTCACGTCATCGAGCCCGGTGTGGTCCTCGTCGAGCACACCGCGGGCGCGGGCCAGGTCGAGATCGTCGTCGGTCCGGTTCGTCCACGGGATCTCGAACATGGCGTCGAGCCAGGTGCGGATCCAGGACGACTCCTGGCTCTGCGGACCCTGTTGCTCCAGGCGTTCGATCTCCTTGCCGATCGCGTCGGTGACCGCGGCGGCGACACCGGCGTCGATGAGGGTCACGAGCTGTTCGCGATACTGCCCCACCGCGTCGCCGTCGCCCTCGCCGAGCTCGTTCTGGATCGCCGCGAGCTGGCGCCGCAGGACGGCCTCGCGCTGTGACGAGTCGATGTCGTCGCTCACGGAGCGGTTGATGTCACCGCTCACCTCCGCCTCGACCGCCGCGGCCTCCGCCCAGCCGATCGCCAGACGCAGTCGATCATCGGTGTTGGTCGCCTCGAGCAGCTCGATGCGCTGTTGGGTCGACAGCTCCGGCCACCACGCGATCGTGTCCGCGAGCGCACCCGGGTCCTCGACGTCGTGCAACAGGCGCGCCATCGGCGCGCCACCGATCGCCTGGAGCAGCCGGGTGGCGGCGGCGCGATAGCGATCGGCGAGCGCCTCCGTCTCCGCCGTGGTCGGCCCGGGGTCGACCAGCGTTGTCTCGACCACGAGGGAGCCCCGGTCGTCGAGCGACCCGCGACCCACGCGCACCCGGGCGACGCCACGGATCACGAGACCGTCGCCGCCGCCGGGAAGCGACCCGCGCTGTTCGATGTGGGCCAGGGTGCCGATCGCCTGTGATGCCTCGGTGTCGCGGGGAACGAGCACGACATGGTCATCGTGTTCGGGCGCGGCGGCCACGGCGGCGATCGCCTCGGCGGACTCGACCTTGATGGTCACGACCATCTCGGGAAGCACCACCCCGGAGGTCGGGACGACGGGAACCGTACGCATGGCACCCGTCTCGGGGGCAGTCGTCGACGCATCAGTGGACATTCGTAATCCGATCGCTCATACTGTTGATTACACACTTACAACCACTGAGGATACGACGTATTCCATGCCTCCACCCCGCGGTTCCCGCTCCCGGCGCAGCCAGTCCGTCACGCCCCCACCCGTCAGCACCGAGACGCTCGACGCCTGGTTCACCGCGGCCCTGCCCGATGGCTGGTTCCGCGGCGCGCCGCGGGTGCGCCATGACGACGACGAGATCCTCGTCACGGGTGACCTCGGCCCGCCGGGCGCCGGCCTGTCCCACGATCAGCAGATCGTCGCGTTCCGCGAGGCGACACGGGAGCAGCGCATGTCGATCGCGGACGCGGCGCAGGCGGAGTTCCGGCGCACGGTCAGTTGGGGCGTCGAGTGCGGCCAAACGGAGGTGCGCTTCACGACCGTGAACGCACCGGCGATGACCCGTCTTCGGCTCGAGGAACGGCAGGTGCTCGACACCCTGATCGACGGCGGCATCGCCCGCAGCCGCAGCGAGGCGCTCGCCTGGTGTGTGCGCCTCGTCGGCGAACACGAGGACGACTGGATCAGCGAGCTCCGCGAAGCGGTGGCACGTGTGCAGGAGGTCCGCGACCAGCGGACCTGATCCGGATCAGCCGGCGAAGAAGTCGGGCCAGTCGTCGAGCGGGCCATCCGGGGTGCCGGCCTCGATCGTGACCAGGTCGCCGCCGATCGCCAGCGCGGCGTCGACCGCGCCGGCCGGATCATGACCGAGCTCGTGGGCGAAGAATCCGACGGCGAGCCCACGCACGATCGGGCCGTAGTCGGACTCGTCGTCGAGGATGCCCAGCAGATGGTTTCCGCCGATCAGCGTCACGAACATCCGGCGGTTGGCCTCGGTGAATGCCCAGGACGCCGTGCTGCTCGCGATCGGCACGATCCGATCCTCGTCGCCGTGCAGCACCATCACGGCGACATCGTCGCGGACGTCGCCGAACCCGGCGCTCATGACGACCGCGGCGTCGACCCGGTGATCGCCGTCGACGCTGAGCGCGGCGCCCGCCGTGGTGAGACCGCCGAGCGAATGCCCGATGACGCCGATGCGGTCCGGGTCGATGAGCGGACCGAATTCCGGATCCTCCAGCATCGAATCGATCACGAAGGAGACGTCGCCGACCTGACCCGAGATGTCGCCGGCGTTGGCGAACCCGCTGTCCTGGTTCGTGAGCGGGAAGGCCGGCGAAGCGACGACGAAGCCGGCCTCGGCGAGGTGCTCGCGTAGCAGGACGTGACTGCGCGGATGGCCGGTGAGACCGTGGTTGAAAATGATCAGGGGCCGAGCGTCGTCGGTGTCGAGGGCCTCGACCCAGACATCGAGCGTGCGCTCCGGCAACTCCGGCTGATCGCCGGTGGCCGGGGTGGTGCGCGTGTCGTCCACGAAGACTCGGGTCGCGTTGACGACGACCGGCGGCACCGTGGTCGTCGTCGTTGTTGTTGTGCTTGTGGTTGTGGTCGTCGACTCCGCGACCGTGCTCGTTGTGGTCTCGGCGGCCGTCGTGGTCGTCGAAGCGGCCTCGCTGCCGCCGTCGTCACTGCACGCCGCGGCAATCAGACCGAGCGCGAGCGTGACCGCGAGGAGCCGACGCGTCATTTGCGGCCGAGGAAGGCGACCGGCGTCGGTCGGGAGTGGTCCGCGCCGACCGGGCGCAGGGCCTGGTCCGCGGCCTCGACGAGCGGCTCGCCGTGGCCGAGCACACATTCGGGATCGGGGCCGTCCAGCGGAATGCCGGTGAAGAACTTGGCCGCCATGCAGCCGCCCTGGCAGGCGTCGAAGTGGCCGCACGACGCACACGCGCCCGCCGACTGCGGCTCGCGGAGCTCGAGGAAGAGGTCGCTCTCCTGCCACACCTTCTGGAAGCCGCCCTCGCCGCGCACCGAACCGGCGAGGAACTCGTCGTGGAGGACGAACGGGCAGGCGTAGACATCGCCCAGCGGATCAATCAGGCACACGACCCGGCCGGCGCCGCAGAGGTTCAATCCCGGGAGCGCCTCGCCGAGGGCCGAGAGGTGGAAGAAGGAGTCGCCGGTGAGCACATCGGGACGGTCGAGCAGCCAGTGGTAGAGATCGCGCTGCTGCTGATCGGTGGGATGGAGCTCGTGCCAGCTGTCCGCACCGCGCCCCGAGGGCCGGAACCGGGTCAGCCGCAACTGGGCGCCGTAGCGGTCGGCCATGGCCTTGAAGGCATCGACCTGCGGGATGTTGTGACGTGTCATCACGACGGAGATCTTGAACTCGCCGAACCCCGCGTCATGCAGATGCTCCATCGCCTGCTCGGCCGTGGCGAAAGACCCCTCGCCGCGGACGTGATCGTTCGTCTCGGCGTCGGCGCCGTCGATCGAGATCTGGACGTCGACATAGTCCATGCCGGCAAGCTTCTCGGCGACCTCGGCATCGATCCGCGAGCCGTTGGTCGAGAACTTCACACCGACCCCGTGGTCGACGGCGTACTCGACGAGATGCCAGAAGTCCGGGCGGATCGTGGGCTCGCCGCCGCCGATGTTGATGTAGAAGACCTGCATCCGCTCGAGCTCGTCGATGACGGCCTCGGCTTCCTCGGTGGTCAGCTCCCGCGGGTCGCGCCGGCCACTCGACGAGAGGCAGTGCACACACTGGAGGTTGCAGGCGTAGGTGAGCTCCCAGGTGAGACAGATCGGCGCGTCGAGGCCCCGCTTCATCTGATCGCCGAGGCCGCTCTGCTTCACGGGCGAGAGCACGAGGTTGTCCGGGCGAGGCTCGGTGATCCCGGCGTGGGAGAGGTCGGAGAGGGTCATGCGGCCACCAGGAAGTCGGATGCGGCGAGGGAGGCGAGCGCCTTCTCGAAGGACGGCCAGCGCCGGGGATCGATGCCGACGGCGTCGAAGGCGTCCCGGACCGACTCGTGGTCGTCGAGCGATTCGACGAGCGTGACGAGCTCGGGCGCGCGCAGGAAGTTCAAGCGCCGATTGCCGTAGTGGTAGGCCAACGCACCGAAGGGTTCGGGACGCAGGGCGACGCGCTCGTGCAACCGGTACGACGACGAGGCGTCGAAGGTCACGGCCCTAGTAGACGCCGCACATGCCGTCGATGGAGATCTCCTCGACGAGCAGTTCTTCCTCGACGAGTTCGTTCTCGTCCGACTCGTCCGCGGTCTGATCCTGAACGTCGGTGGGTTCCATGACGGCCTCCTGGGTCGATGCGCGCATCGGTGAACGTGCCTGAAACTACAGCGTAGGCCGATCAGACACGAGCGAGGCGAGGCACGGCGTCGGCCGGAACCGCCTTCGACCACAGCCAGCCCTGCGCTCGGCGACAGCCGAGTTCGAGCAGCATCTCGGCCTGCTCCGTCTCCTCGACACCCTCGGCCACCACGTCGAGACCGAGGCCGCGGCTCAGCCAGATGATGGTGCGCACGATCTCGCGGTCGGTCGAGCTCGTCACGATGCCGCTGACGAAGGACCGGTCGATCTTGAGCGTGTCCACCGGCAGATGCTTGAGACGGGCGAGCGAGCTGAACCCGGTTCCGAAGTCGTCGACCGCGACTTCGACGCCGAGATCGCGGACGGCCTCGAGCGCATCGATCGCACTGTCGGCGTCGAGCATCAGTGAACGTTCGGTGATCTCCACGCACAGCAGGCTCGCGGGCACGTCGTGTTCCTCGAGCGCGTGCGAGA
>BQJV01000279.1 GCA_021604885.1 Acidimicrobiales bacterium | reverse complement strand
CCAGCGTCGCGAGCGCGGCCGCGGCCGCCGCGGTGCTCACGGCCAGAACCACCGGCCGCTGCCAGGAGCGCGGCATGAGGCGGGCACCGCTGATCAGGATCGGGGATGCGGCGACCGCCGCGTAGAGCAGGGTCGCGCCGTGGAACGGGCCTGCACCGAGGTCGCCGAGGACCAGCGCCAGCGCGGCGCCGACGAAGGCGCCGATCACCCGCCGCCGTTCCGTGCGCACCGCGTAGATCACGGCGACGATCGCGAGGATCGAGACGACGCGGCCCAGGCTCGACGGGGTGACCCACAGGGCGATGGTGGAGGAGAGAAGCCAGGCCAGGCGACGCGAACGTCCGCCGGCGAACGCGAGGGTCGCGCCGGCACCACCCGTGTAGACGGCGTCGATCAGCGTGAGGCCGGTCGGCGACGCCCCACCGAGCGCGGCGAGCACCGCAGCCGCAGCCGCGAGGACCAGGATCGCCTGCCGTTCGTCTCGAGCGGTGCGCCGTACGCGGGCGGACCGAGGGGTGCTCGCGTCGATGGTCGGACTCCTTCGCAGCGACCGCGGAATCGCTCATCACCGTACAAATGGTGCCGACGGTGCGGGTGGAGGCTCGCACGGTCTCCGAGGGAGGAAGTCGACGATGGCCATCAACATGCGGGGTGGGGACCGTGAGCTTCGGCTCCGGGGACCCGGCATGGTGCTCATGGCGGTGGATGCACTTGCGTGGGGCGGCGGGATTCTCGCGGCCATGGCGCTGCGGTTCGACTTCGCGTTCGAGGCCTGGTCGAACGGAAACCTCGGCGTGGCGATTGCGCTGGCCGTGGTGTTCCAGATGTTCGGCGGTGTGATCTTCGGTCTGTATCGCGGTCGATGGCGCCGCGGCAGCCTCGACGAGGGTCTGGCCCTGGTCCAGACGATGAGTGTGGCCGCCGGCGGCCTGTTCGTCCTCAACAACATCCTGCTCGACACCCGGATCGTGCCGACGAGCGTCGTGCTCGCCTCGGCCCCCGCGGCGTTCTGTGGTGCCGGCGCCGCCCGGTTCGTCGAGCGCCTCGTCCAGTTCCATCGGACCCGAGCAGGCCGCGGTGACGGTGTACCCGTCCTCGTCTTCGGTGCGGGTGACGGCGGATCTCGCGTCGTGACGTCGATGCACTCGGACTCGGAGAGCCGCTATCGCCCGATCGGGCTGATCGACGACGATCCGGCCAAACGCAACCTCCGCGTCAGTGGGGTGCCGGTCCTGGGCAATCGAGACCGTCTTCCGGCCATCGCCGCGGAGTCGGGGGCGGAGATGTTGATCGTCGCGGCGCCGTCGATCTCCTCCGACAGTCTGCGGGATCTGTCGACGCGGGCACTCGCCGCCGACCTCGACCTGCGGATCGTTCCCCACGTCTCCGAGCTCATCGACGGCAAGGTCGGCGCGGACGACGTCCGGCCCCTGACCGAAGCAGATCTCCTCGGACGGCACCAGATCGACACCGACATCGCCGCGATCGCCGACTACATCACCGGTCGCCGGGTGCTCGTGACCGGCGCCGGCGGGTCGATCGGCTCAGAGCTGTGCCGGCAGCTGCACCGGTTCGGGCCGGAGTCGCTGATCATGGTCGACCGCGACGAGTCCGCATTGCACGCGGTCCAGATGGCGATCGAGGGTCGTGCCCTGCTCGAGTCCGAGTGCCTGGTCGTCGCGGACATCCGTGACGGCGAGCGCATGAAGGAGGTGTTCGCCCACCACCGGCCCGACGTCGTCTTCCACACGGCGGCGCTGAAGCATCTCCCGCTGTTGGAACTGCACCCGGCCGAAGCGCTCAAGACCAACATCCACGGCACGCTCAATGTGCTCGAGGCCGCGGCGCTCAGCAACGTCAGTCGGTTCGTCAACATCTCGACCGATAAGGCCGCGGACCCGACCAGCGTGCTCGGCTACACGAAGCGCATCGCGGAGCAGGTCACGTCCTGGTACGCCGCTCGCGAGGACGGCGTGTATCTCTCCGTGCGCTTCGGCAACGTGCTCGGCTCCCGCGGCTCGGTGCTCGGTGCCTTCGAACGCCAGGTCCTCAACGGCGGCCCGATCACGGTGACCCACCCCGACGTGACGCGCTACTTCATGACGGTAACGGAGGCCGTCCAACTCGTCGTCCAGGCCGGCGCGGTCGGCCTCGACGGCGAGGCGCTCGTCCTCGACATGGGCGAGCCTGTCAAGATCGTGGATGTCGCTCGACGGTTGGTCGCGCAGGCCGATCGTCCGATCGACATCGTGTTCACCGGCCTGCGGCCCGGCGAGAAACTCCACGAAGTCCTCCTCGGTCAGGCCGAGGCCGACGACCGCCACGCCCACCCGCTCATCTCGCACTGTCGGGTGCCCGCACAGTCACCCCTCGGCCTCAGCGCCCTGGAGGTGGACGACGCGGATGACCTGCGTGTGGCGATGATCAGTCTGTGTCGGCCCGGACTGACGGCCGAGTCCGTCACGCTCTGACCGGTCGGGTCTGCCCGTGCTCGGTCCTCTGATCCCCGACGGCCCCCTCCACCCGGAGGACGCGCTCCTCGCGCTGGTCGTCGGCCTGGTGGTCGGCGCAGCCTTCCGCCATCGTTCGCTCCCGTGGATCACCGGTGTCGTCGGGGCCGCCTGGCTGTTTCTTCGGTGGCGCTACGGCGCCCTCCTGACCGACGCCGTCGCGGCTCGTGACAGGCCGCTCGGCATCGTCGCGCTGATCCTCGCACCCGTCGGGTTGCTGGCGTGGTCGCGGCTTCGGCCCCGTTCGGTCGCCGTGCTGACCATCGGTGCCCTGGCGGGCGTCTGGGCCGTCGTTCCCGACACCGAAGCGCCGCTCATCGCGGGTGCGCTTCTCGTGGGCGCGACCGCTGCGGCGTCGCTGGGACGCGCCGAGCTGCCGGCCCATCGATTCGCGGGCGGACTCGTTCTGCTGCCGCTGGGGGCCGCACTGGTCGGGTCGGCCGGTCGCCCGGAGCGCTTCGGCCCCGCGGTGATGGTCAGCTTGCTCGGCGCCGCCCTGGTCGCGAGTGTCGTCCGGTTCGGGCGGGTGCTCCGTCAGCGGGCGGGCACGCCGACGACCGTGGCGCCGGGCGCGACATCGTCCACGACGACGGCACCGGCACCGACGATCGCACCCTGACCGACCCGCCGCCCCGGCAGCACGATCGCTCCGGTCCCGAGGAAGGCATCGTCCTCGATGGTGACGGATCCGTTGAGTAGTACGCCGGGCGAGAGGCTGACGTAGTCGCCGATGCGGCAGTCGTGGCTGACGATGACGCCGCAGTTGAGGTGGGTGTGGCGGCCGACGCGCACATTCGTGGTGCAGGTCGCACCCGGGTGGATCATGACGCCGTCGTCGAGATGGACGTCCTCGCCGATCCAGGCGCTGAGCGACACCAGGGAGATGGCCGGAGCGTCGCCGTCGATCTCCGCGTCGAGGCGTCGACGAGTGGCGGGATCACCGATCGCGAGCACGTGATCGTCACCGTTCTCCCGCAACTCGGCGAGACCCCCGATCATCTCGGCCTCGACCCGATCGAGCGTGTCGGTGTCGACCGGGCCGTCGTCGGCGAAAATGATCTCGTGCCAGTTGTCGGTGAGCCGGTTGATCTCGCGGGCGATCGCGAGTGCTTCACGCCCGTGGCCGCCGGCGCCGACGATGACGAGTCGGTCGCTCATCCGACGACCTCCGCGATGGGGTCGTCCGCGGCCGTGGCACCCGTGCCCTCGCCCCCGACCATGGCGGTGGTCGTGCGGGCGATGATCGCCAAATCCCGGCGGAGCGACTGGGACCCGACGTACTCGAGGTCGAACTCGATCCGGTCGGGCCAGCTGAGATCGTTGCGGCCGTTCACCTGGGCGAGACCGGTCAGGCCGGGACGCACGGCGAGGCGCCCCCGCTGTCGGTCGGTCCAGCGGTCGACCTGGTAGGCGAGCGTCGGACGGGGGCCGACGACGCTCATCTCCCCGCGAGCGACGTTCACGAGCTGGGGGAGTTCGTCGAGCGACGTGCGGCGAAGGATGCGTCCCACCGTGGTGATGCGGTCGTCGGACGGAATGATCGGGTTCTCGCCGTCCAGCATCGTGCGGAACTTCCAGACGACGAACGTGGTGCCGTCCATGCCGACGCGCTCCTGGAGGAACAGCACCGGACCGCGGGAGGTCAGCCGGATCGCCACGGCGCAGACAGCGCAGATCAGGGCGGCCGGGACCGCGACGACGGCCAGGATCGCGAGATCGAGGAGTCGCTTGCCGCGGTAGGGACCCGGTCGAGCCACGTCAGACGACCGTTCGCATCCAGTCGACCGTGGCCTTGAGGCCGATGTCGAGCGGCACCGCGGTGATGTCGGGGAACAGGGCCGTCACCCGCGTGTCGTCGGCCTGCGAGTGGGGAACGTCGCCGGCGCGGACGGGCCCGTGCTCGACGCTCAGATCGCCGTCGATCAGGTCCCGGATCATGTCGATGACCGTCAGGAGGTCGGTACGCGTGCCGTAGGCGAGGTTGACGGGGACGTCGCTGGTCACCTGCCGGTTCACGGCATCGACGATCACCGACGTGAGCGTGTCGATGTAGGTGAAGTCGCGGCTCTGCGACCCGTCGCCGTTCACCGGAAGCGGCGTGCCCCGCAGGGCCGCGTCCACGAAGGCGGGAATGACGGCCGCATAGGCGTGCCCCGCGGCCTGCAGCGGCCCGAACACGTTGAAGAAGCGGAACGCCAGGGTCGGGAGGCCGTAGGAGTGCGCGTAGGCGATCGTGTACGACTCGGTCGCGAGCTTGCTGGCGGCGTAGGGGCTCACCGGACGGCAGGCGAGTCCTTCGTGCTTCGGGAGCTCGGGGTTGGCGCCGTAGACCGACGAAGACCCCGCACACATGACGTGGCGCGGACGATCGCGCCGCGCGGCCTCGAGCACGTTGACCGTGCCGGTCGCGTTGACGAGGTGACTCGCCACCGGGTCCGTGATCGAGCGGGGAACGGAGGGGCGAGCGGCGAGATGG
>BQJV01000278.1 GCA_021604885.1 Acidimicrobiales bacterium | reverse complement strand
CGGCGGGACCGGGCGCTCGAGCTGACGGACAACCCGGTGTGGATCACCGGACTCGATCATCGGATCGAGTCCCACCACGCCGGCCTGCGGGACCTCACGGACTCGGCCTCGACCCGGCTCGCGGCCGAGGGTGCGGGCGTGTTCGACGGTGACGTCGATGTCGCCGAACTGCACGTGCTCCACGCGCACGAGGAGATCATCCTCCGCGACGCACTCGGACTCGACGACGTGGCGAAGGTCAACCCGTCCGGCGGCCCGCTGGCCGGCGACCCCGTCATGGCGACCGGCCTGACCAGGATCATCGAAGTGGCGAAGCGCATCGCGGGCGGCGACGCCTCGCGTGGCGTCGCCCACGCAACGTCGGGAGCGGCGTTGCAACAGAACCTTGTGTGTGTTCTCGAAGGAGGGAGCTGACCATGGCTCGTCCGTGTGCAGTGGTCGGCATCGGCCAGACGAAGTACAAGCGCCAGCTCCCGGTCACCATCGACGGTTTGGTCCGTGAGGCGGCGCTGAAGGCGCTCGAGGACGCCCAGCTGACGTTCGCCGACGTCGACGCCGTGGTGATCGGCAAGGCGCCGGATGCTCTCGAGGGCGTCATCATGCCCGAGCTGTCGCTCGCGCATGCGCTCGGTGCGGTCGGCAAGCCGATCCATCGCGTCCACACCGCCGGTTCGGTCGGTGCGTCGACCGCGATCTCCGCGGCGGTCCTCGTCGAGTCGGGTCGCTACGACACCGTGCTCACCGTGACCTACGAGAAGCAGTCCGAAGGCAACGCCACGTGGGCTCTGTCGGGTGGCCGGTCCGGTGGCCAGGGAGCCGGCGGCACCTTCGCACCGTGGATCCGTGAGTACATCCGTCGTTCGAACGCGCCCGAGCACATCGGGTGGACGGTTGCCGTCAAGGACCGCCTGAACGCACTGAAGAACCCGAACGCGCATCTCCACCTCGAGGACATCTCCATCGAGAAGGTGAAGGAGTCCCCGATGTTGTGGGACCCGCTCCACTTCCTCGAGTCGTGCCCGTCGTCGGACGGTGCTGCGGCGATGGTGCTGACGAGCGAGGACAAGGTTTCCCGGTCGCCGAACAAGCCGGCGTGGGTTCTCGGCCACTCGAAGCGCACCGAGTTCTCCTCGTTCCCCGGGCGTGACACGATCCGCATCCAGGCGGGCCTGGACTGTGCCGAGGCGCTCTACAAGAAGGTCGGCATCACCAATCCGCGCAAGCAGATCGACGCAGCCGAGCTCTACGTGCCGTTCAGCTGGTACGAGCCGATGTGGCTCGAGGGCCATCTGATCGCCGAAGAGGGCGAAGGCTGGAAGATGACCGACGAGGGCGCGACCGCACTCGACGGCGACTTCCCGGTCAACTGTTCCGGCGGCGTGCTGTCGTCCAACCCGATCGGTGCGTCCGGCATGATCCGCTGTCTCGAGGCGGCCAATCAGGTACGCGGGACCGCCGGCGACTATCAAGTCGACGGCGCGAAGGTCGCGCTCGGCCACGCATACGGTGGGGCCGCGCAGTACTTCGCGATGTGGATCGTCTCGTCCGAGCTGCAACCCGACTTCAACTAGGAGACCCGATGGGAACAGTGGACGGACGGGTCGTCATCGTCACCGGTGCGGCTCGCGGCCTGGGTCGCGCCCACGCACTCGCCTTCGCGGCCGAGGGCGCCAAGGTCGTGGTGAACGACCTCGGCGTCGAACGCGACGGCACACCCGGCACCAGCGACGCGGCCAACGAGGTCGTCGAGGAGATCCGCGGGGCCGGCGGCGAGGCGGTCGCCAACGCCGCGGACGTGGCGGACTGGGACCAGGCCAAGGCCATGATCCATCAGGCCGTCGACGAGTTCGGTCGGCTCGACACCCTGGTGTGCAATGCCGGCTTCCTGCGCGACCGCATGCTCGCAGGCATGTCCGAGGACGAGTGGGACACGGTCACCCGCGTGCACCTCAAGGGTCACTTCGCGCCGGCCCGCCACGCGATCGAGTACTGGCGGGAGCAGTCGAAGGCCGGCAACGAGGTCGTCGCCCGCGTGGTCAACACCTCCTCCGGTGCCGGGCTCGCGGGTTCGATCGGGCAGGGCAACTACGCCACCGCCAAGGCTGGTATCGCCCTCCTCACGATCCAGCAGGCCGCCGAGTGGGGTCGCTACGGCGTTCTCGCCAACGCCATCGCGCCCGACGCCCGGACCCGTATGACCGAGGGCGTGTTCTACAGCTCGGACATTCCCGATGGCTTCGACGAGAAGGCACCGGAGAACGTCTCACCGCTCGTGGTCTGGCTCGGGTCGAGTGACTGTGACGTGACCGGTCGGACGTTCGAGAACACGGCCGGGCAGCTCAACGTGTGTGACGGCTGGCAGAAGGGGCCGATCGAGTCGGTGGGCGCCCGCCGCATGACGGTCACGGAGGCGGGCGACCTCGCCCGCGCGTCGATTGCGGGCGAGCGCGCGCCGCAGCCGGTCCACGGCGCCCAGTAGTCCCGCGCCCCATGGACTTCGACGACACGCCGGAAGAGGCTGCCTGGCGCGACGAGTGCAACGCATTCCTCTCCCGACACGCCGAACTGAAGCCGGAGCGCGCTGACCTCGGCCGGTCCTACTGGGCGAAGGCTCGCAGCGAGGCGGAGGAGCATACGTACGCACAGTCCTGTCGGGCGTGGCAGCGGACGAAGTTCGACGAGGGATGGGCCGGCCTGACCTGGCCGACGGAGTACGGCGGCCGGGGCCTCTCGAGCCACCGCGCGGGGATCTTTGCCGAGGAGGAGGGCCGCTACGACCTCCCGCAGGGCCAGTTCGCCCAGTCGATCGGCATGGCCGGTCCGACGATCATCGTCCATGGCACCGACGAGCAGAAGGCGCGCTACCTCGCCCCGATGCTCACGGGTGAGGAGACGTGGTGCCAGCTGTTCTCGGAGCCGGGCGCGGGATCGGACCTCGCCGGACTCCGCACGTCGGCCGTCGTCGACGGCGACGAGATCGTCGTCAACGGCCAGAAGGTGTGGACGTCGAACGCCGGCGAGTCCGCCCACGGCATGTTGCTCGTGCGCTCCGATGTCGACGTCCCCAAGCACCGCGGCATCTCGTATCTCCTGCTCGACATGACGACCCCCGGCATCGACATCCGACCGCTGAAGCAGCCGACGGGTCGGTCCGAGTTCAACGAGGTCTTCCTCGATGACGTCCGCGTGCCGATCGAGAACGTCCTCGGCGAGATCAACGCCGGCTGGGGCCCGATCCTGACGACGCTCACCAACGAGCGCACGGGCATCGGCGGCCAGTCCGGCATGTTCGACGACGTCATCGAACTGGCCCGGGACATGGGCGTCGCCGATGACCCGGTCGTCCGCCAGGACCTGATGAAGCTCTACGCGCGGACCCGCACGATCGCGTACCTCGGCTATCGGGTGCGCACCGCGGCGTCCCGGGGGGAGATGCCGGGCCCCGAGAGCTCCGTGCTGAAGCTCGCGAACAGCAGCCGGCTCGAACAACTCGGGAACCTCGTCATGACCATGATGGGGGCCCGGGGCACCCTCTACGCCGACGACGCCGTGATGGGCGGCTTCTGGCAGAACTACGCGTTCCTCGGCCAGTGGATGAGCCGCATCGGCGGCGGGACCGACGAGGTGCAGCGCAACATCATGGGCGAGAACGTGCTCGGGCTCCCCCAGGAGCCCCGCCCCGACAAGGGAATCCCCTTCAAGGACATTCCCACCTGAGGCCGGCGGTGGGTCAGGACTCGACGAACGCCTGCTCCACCGCGGCGACGGCGGCTTCGGTGCCCTGATCGAGCTGTCGCATCTCCGCGACGAAGCGGGCGGCCGCATCGCGGATCCGGTTGCGCCGTTCCTCGAGCGGTTCGGAGTGCGGTGGCTCGTCCACCACGAACGTGCCGGCGCGACCGCGACCCACGATGACGCCGTCGGACTCGAGCTCGCGGTAGGCGCGGGCGACGGTGCCCGGTGCCATGTGGAGCTGGTAGGCGAGCGATCGCACCGTCGGGAGGCGCATGCCCGGTTCGAGGCGGCCGACGGCGACCATCACCGAGATCTGGCCCCGGAGCTGTTCGAAGCGGGGGACCAGCGTCGTCTCGTCGAGGCGCACGACCATGCGCCGGTCGATGCCGAACTGGTCGGTGAACGTGACGGTGTGGCTCTCGAGCATGGCGTGATCATAGAACATTGTGCTGGTACAAAGCACGAACTTCTCGCTATATGACGCGGATCTTCATTGACACAAATCTCAGGGGTCGTATGTTTGTGTCAGCTCAACACGGCTACTCAACCAACAGGAGAATTCCATGAAGCTCATCACCGCAGTCATCAAGCCCTTCAAGCTGGAGGACGTGAAGTCCGCGCTCGCCGAGGTCGGTGTCCAGGGCATGACGGTGTCGGAGGTCCAGGGGTTCGGTCGCCAGGGCGGCCACAGCGAGACCTACCGCGGCACGGAGTACCGGGTGACCTTCACGCCGAAGACCCGCATCGAGGTGCTGGTCGACGACGCCCAGGCAGATGCTGTCGTCGATGCCGTGATCAGCTCGGCCAAGACGGAGAAGATCGGTGACGGCAAGGTCTGGGTCACCCCGGTCGAGACCCTCGCCCGCATCCGCACCGGCGAGCGCGGCGCCGAAGCCGTCTGAGACGAGCCGTGTGACATGAGCGACAGGGGTACGGCGCGCGCCGCGCCGTACCCTCGACCGCTTGTCTCTTCGCACGAGCCCCCAGAACCTGCGGGCCTCGTGGCTCGCCAATCCGCGAGTCGAGTTGCTGTCCGGCCTCGTCGTCGCTCTGGCGCTGATCCCCGAGGCGATCTCGTTCTCGATCATCGCCGGCGTCGATCCGAAGGTCGGGCTCTACGCCTCCTTCTCGATCGCGATCATCATCTCGATCGCCGGCGGCCGCTCCGGGATGATCTCCGCGGCGACCGGCGCGATGGCGCTGGTCGTCGTGCCTCTCGTGGAGGACCACGGCGTCGCCTACCTCTTCGCCGCGAC
>BQJV01000277.1 GCA_021604885.1 Acidimicrobiales bacterium | reverse complement strand
CGCGCCGGATGACCGCCGGAACGGCGGGCTGCCGCCGGCACGGCATCGCGCACGATGTCCGCCAGGACGGCGGTCGAGTCGATGGGGCGGGCCGCCACGATCGCACGGGCGATGCGGCGGGCGTGGGTCTCGTCGCCGTTGCGCTTGAGGAGGACGAAAAGCTCGTGCTCGTCGAGTTCGTTCACCAGGTCGGCGGCGGTGCGCCCTCCCCGGCGATCCATGCGCATATCGAGCGGTCCGTCGAACCGGTAGCTGAAGCCCCGATCGGCCCGGTCGAGCTGCGGCGAGCTGACCCCCAGGTCGAACAGAACCCCGGACAACTCGGTGATGCCGAGCGAATGCAGCTCGTCGGCGAGACCGTCGAAACGACGGTGGCGGAGGGTGACCCGGTCGCCATGGGGAGCGAGCCGGGCACCGGCGGCGTCGAGCGCCATCTGGTCCTGGTCGAGCCCGACCAGAGAGATGCGATCGTTCGCCGCGAGGAGAGCATCGGCATGGCCGGCGCCGCCGAGGGTGGCGTCGACGACACAGCCGTCGGGCACGGCGGCCAGCACATCGGTGACCTCGTCCAACATGACCGAGTCGTGTGCGAAGTCCGCGTCACGGCCGTTGTCGGTGTCCAGGTCCCCCATGTCGTCTCGCCGGACCGGATGACGGTCGTATCGAAGCGTCGCCGCATCGGTCATCTGCAGTCCCCCGACCAACGGCGTCCGCCGGGATTTCTCCCCGGTCGAACTAATGGCAAGCGGGCGGAGTACGGGTCTTCCATTTGTCGGTCGGAAGACTGCAGATGATCGAGTCGTTCACTTCGGACCGTCAGGTCCGGCGGGCTCCTTTCTCGTGCTCGGTGTACTGATCGGATGTGGTGTGATGATTGGGGCGTGCGGCGCTCACGGTCGAGCTCCCAGGCCGTGCCCACGCTCGATGGCGTCGGCCAACTTCTCGGTGCCGGCAGGCGACACGGTCGCCCAACGAGCGGGATCCCAGACCTCGATGCGTCGGAGCGCACCGGTGACCACGACCGCACGGTCGAGGCCGACGATCTCGCGTAGGTGCGGCAGGAGACGGACACGCCCCTGCGAGTCCGGCACGACCTCGTCGGCCTGGCTCGCGAATGCACGAAGCGCATTCACATCCACTTCGCCGGCCGCGACCTGCTCCTCGAGCGAATCGGCCATCCGGTCGAACTCGGAGGCGGGAAGGATCGCGAGGCAGTGATCGAGCGGCGTCACGAAGGCGCCCTCGGCCAGCTTCGCACGAAAGGACGCGGGAAGGATGAGGCGCCCCTTGGCGTCGATCGTGTGTTCGAAGTTTCCGACAAACCGTGCGTTGCTGCTGATCGCCATGGTGCACCCCCTCTCTCCTGAGCTCTCCCCAGCCCTCCATAGCGAGCCACCGTACTCCCTTTCCCCCCACAAAGGCAAGGCTTCGCCCCACGTTTCTCCCGATTTCTTCGACGGAGCGCGCGAACGAACGCGCGTTCGGTGAACACGCGTTCGTTCGTCGAGCGGGTCGGCTCTCGGGGATCAGGTGGCGCGGTTCAGGTGCGATCGAGCACGTCGAGGAACACGGACTCCACGTCCACGTCCTCGACCGCCGCGACGCCGTCACGCCAGGCCACGCCGGCACTGGCGGCGCCCTCGTCGGCCAGCATGCCGAAGGTCAGCGCCGCGTCCCAGCGCCGATGGACGAGCGATTGCAGCCGCGTCCACCGTCGCGTGCGCCGTTGGCTCACGCCGACGAGCTTGCGGTCGCCGGCGAACACCTCACCCGGACCTGCGCCCGCGAAGCACACGGACTCGGCCCAGCCGTCGCGGGTCGCGTTGGTCCGGTGCACCCGAAGATCGGTGAAACCCCAGTGCCGCGCCGCCGAACACCAGGCGTCACCGAGCCAGTCCCCGGCGCGGATCACGTCGTCGTCCCAGCGACGGTCGCCGGCGGGGATCCAGGCGTCGATCCACACGTGCTCGTCCGGCACGAGGAGCACCGCCCCTCCCCCGCTGCGCCGGCGGGCGACCACGACGCCGGCCGAGCGCGCCCGGTCGTCGTTCACCACCGCGGTGGATTGACTGCTCCCGAGCACGAAGCTCGGTTCGTCGACGGTCAGGATGTCCACGGTCGGCACAGCGGCGTCCGGCTCGGTGGGATCGTGAAGGCTCGCGGCCGAGCCGGTGCGACGACGGATCGCCCAGCCGCCGTCGGTGGTCACGCCGATCGACGACCGGGGGTGAGGTACGGCGTCCACGCCGTCGGCACGGTGCCGGCGGCGACCTCGATCCACGTGCTGGGCGGTGGTGGTCCGGGCAGTCGCGCCAGCCGCATGGTCGTCTCGCCGAGGAGACGATCGCGCTTGCCGCCGTTGCACCGGCGGCACGCGGCGACCACGTTGTCCCACGTGTGGCGACCGCCACGGCTGCGGGGGACGACATGATCCACGGTCTCCGCCCCGGCCCCGCAGTACTGGCAGGTGTGACCGTCCCGCGTGAGCACCCCTCGCCGGTTCGGGCTGCGATGCTTCGGATACGGCACGTTGACGTAGCGGCTCAGACGGACCACCGACGGCTCGTCGAGCGCGAGACGTTCACTCCGTACCCGACGCCCCGATGCGTGGAGCAGCTCGACCTTCTCGGCGAGCATGAGACAGATCGCCCGTCGGGTCGGCACCACAGCGAGGGGCTCGAAGGTCGCGTTGAGAACGAGCACCCCGGCCATGGCACGAAAACCTATACAACCCGACGACGCTGGTTCTCGGCTTTGCACCAGCGCAACCAGGCGAGGAGGTCGTCTCGCTCCAACGGGTGCACCGGGTCGCCGTATTGCGTCGTCGCCCGGAAGGCGAGCATCGCGGGATCCGGGACCGGCAGCCGGGGCGAGGTCGCCCACCACCGATCCGGCACCATGCGGCCGTACTGACGCAGCGCGGTCGTCCACAGCACCGGCCGGACCGCAACCGCCGCTGCCGCGCGTGCGACCTCGCCGAACGCGCTCACGACGCGGCGCCCAGCAGGTCGTGACCCAACCCGGCGAACCCCACCGCGGCCGCACCGACGATCGGTCCGTCCGACCCGAGGCCCGCGGGGATGATGCAGGTGCCCGCCGAGTGCTGGAGCACGGCCACCCGGTCGATCTCCGTCTGGGCTGCGGCGAAGAACTCGTCGCCGAAGCCGAGCGCGACCGAGCCGGCGACGACCGCGAGCTGCAGGTCCAGAAGGTTCGCGACCGAACCAACCGCTCGGCCGACCATCGTGCCGGCCCGTCGCCGCTCGTCACTGTCCGCGTGGCGCGCGTCCGCGCCGGTCCGGAAGGCGATGGCGGTGCCGCTGGCCTCCGCCTCGAGCACGCCGCGCACGTGACCCGGGAGATCGGTGCCCTCCGGCTCCACCACGACATGACCGATGTGACCGGCGTTGCCGTCGTCGCCGTCGAGCAACCGGCCATCGAGCACGATCCCGCCGCCGACACCGGTCGACACGACCATGCCGATGTAGTTGCGCACACCGCGGGCGGCGCCGAGCCAGCCCTCGGCGAGCGCGAGCGCCTTGGCGTCATTGTCCACGAAGGTGGCCAGGCCGGTCGTGTCGGCAACGCGCTGGTGCAGCGGGAAATCACGCCACACCCCGATGTTGAGCGGGGAGACGGCCACTCCGCCGCGACGCATCGGCCCGCCGGAACCGACGCCGCAGACGTCGACGCCGTCGAGGTCGATCGCCTCGATGAGTTCGGCGAGTCGCCCGAACAGCTCGTCACCGTCGGCCGCGCCGGTCGACGCGACGCGGGCCCGCTCGGTGATCGTGCCCGCGTCGTCCACGACCGCGACCTCGAACTTGGTGCCGCCGATGTCGATGGCGAGGGCGCGGGGCATGGCGGACAACCTACGCGCGACGGCCCCGATCGCGGAGCCCGCTGTCCGCAGGCGGCCGATCCGTCGTACGATTTACGGCGTTCCACAGGCGCCGGAGGATCCGTGACCACAACTGATGACCAGTCGGCCACGAGCCAGCACGGCGCCTGCGCCGGCTTCGCCGAACGGTTCACCTCGATCCGCCACAATGTCGAACGCGTGATCCGCGGCAAGAGCGATGTCATCCATCTCCTCGTGCTCGCGCTCGTGTGCGACGGCCACGTCCTCGTCGAGGACGTGCCCGGTGTCGGCAAGACCAGCCTTGGCAAGGCACTCGCCCGCAGCGTCGACGGCCGGTTCGGCCGCGTGCAGTTCACGCCGGACCTCCTTCCCACCGATGTCACCGGCATGTCGGTGTGGAACCGTTCCGACGAGAGCTTCGAGTTCCGTCCCGGCCCGATCTTCTCCGACGTTCTGTTGGCCGACGAGATCAACCGCGCGTCGCCGAAGACCCAGTCGGCCCTGCTCGAGGCGATGGCCGAACGGCAGGTCACGTCCGACGGCGTCACCCACCAGGTGGGATCGCCGTTCATGGTGATCGCCACGCAGAACCCGATCGAGCACGAGGGCACCTACGCCCTTCCCGAGGCGCAACTCGATCGCTTCCTCATGCGGGTCAGCATCGGCTACCCGGCCCGGGAGGCAGAACAGACGATCCTCGAGAGCCAGGGCGGCACATCCCAGGCCGTCGATGCCCTGCCCCCGGTGGTCACCGCCGCCGAGGTCCGGGAGATGTCGGACTCCATCGAGAACGTCTATGTCGCACCGGCGTTGCGTTCCTACCTCCTCGACCTGGCCGAGGCGACGCGGCGGCACGGCTCGCTCAGCCTCGGCCTCTCGCCGCGCGGCATCCTCGCGCTCCAACGGGTCGCGCGGGCCCAGGCCGCGTCGCAGGGCCGCACCTACGCCACCCCGGACGACGTGAAGGCACTCGGCCGGGTGGTCATGCCCCACCGCCTGCTCGTCACCCCCGAGGTGCGGATGCGCGGCGTCACACCCACCGATGTCGTCACGGAGATCCTGGACGGGGTGCCCGTGCCACGGCCGGAGAGCAACTGACATGCCCACCCGCGCCGGCTGGGGGGTTCTGGTCGGCGG
>BQJV01000276.1 GCA_021604885.1 Acidimicrobiales bacterium | reverse complement strand
CTCCGCCGAGGCCTTGCTCCAGGCGGCACTCATCCGCGATGGCCTGCCGACCGACGCGGTGAGCTCCGAGCTGGTCGCGGCGGCGTTCGACGGCGCCGCGACGACGACGCGCCTCGACGTCGGGCTGGCCGTCCCGCTCGTCGGCCTCGGCGCGCCGGCGGCCACCTACTACCCGGCGATCGGGGCGCTGCTCGGTGCGGTGGTCACCGTGCCCGAGCACGCGGACGTCGCCAACGCGATCGGAGCGGTCGTCGGCAAGGTGCGTGTCCGGCGCCAGGTCACGGTGACGGCTCCTCGGCGCGGCATCTTCCGGGTGCACGGCCGGGGCGACATCGAGACGCTCTACGACCTGGATGCGGCGCGCGAGCGGGCCATCGCCGTCGGCGAGGAGACGGTGCGGGCGGAGATGGCGGCAGCCGGCGCGCCTGAGTTCGAGGTGGAGACCCACTGGACGGAGAAGTCCGCGGACATCGAGGGCCGGCCGATGTTCGTCGAGGGCACCGCGACCGTGATCGGGAGCGGTCGCCCGAAGCTCGACTGAACGGGCCGCTACCGTCCGTCCATGACGGACGATCGATTCACGGGCGATCAGGCGTATCTCCGGGGCAGCCAGTACCGCACGCCCGACAAGCTCGCCGATCGCCAGCGCCTCCACACTCGCTACTCCACGGCGCCGCAGAAGTGGTTCCCGTGGCTCGTCGACCAGGTGCCGTGGTGCGACGGGCCGATCGTCGAGGTCGGCTGCGGGCCCGGTAACTTCTGGGAAGAGGGCCGCCCGCCGGTGCGGGGACCGATCACGCTCACGGACCTGAGCGCCGGGATGGTCGAGGCCGCGGTGGCCCGAGCATCGGCCGCGGGTTACACCGTGGGCGGACACGTCGCGCCGGCCGAGCAGCTCGATCTTGCCGACGCATCGGCGGCGCACGTGATCGCCAACCACATGCTGTACCACGTGCCCCATCCGCCCGATGCCGTGGCCGAGATCGCCCGGGTCCTGCGCCCCGACGGCGTCGCGGTCGTGGCGACGAACGGGGAGCGCCACTTCCGCGAGACGAAGCAGCTCGAACACGCCGTCTTCGCGAGTCGGGTGGTCGACCGGACCGCGGAGGCTTTCGGGTTGACGACCGGGCGCCCGATGCTGGAGGCGGCCTTCGCCGATGTCGAGCTGATCCGGTTCCCCGACATGCTCCGTGTGACGGAGGTGGACGACCTCATGGCCTACCTGTGTTCGTACCCGCCGATCGAGGACGGCGACGAGCACCAGATCGCCGAGCTGCGATCACTGGTCGACGCCGCCTTCGTTGCCGGCGACGGTGTGGTGGAGATCACCAAGGACGTCGGGGTGTTCCTCTGCCGGGGACCGCGTCGCCCCTGAGCTACGGTCCGGCCCATGGCCCTCGACGACGAACTGACCAACCGCATCACCTGGAAGATCCCCAATGCCCTCGCGTTGGTCGGTTCGCGGGCCGGCGACGAACGCAACGCCATGACCACGAGTTGGATCACGCAGCTGTCGATGGAGCCCGTGCTCATCGGGATCGGCGTCGACAACACGGCGGTCACCCACCGGCTCATCAGCGAGGGCGGGTGCTTCACCGTCAACCTCTGGGACAGTGACGACACCCGTGTATTCGTGAAGTTCTCGAAGCCGGCGGTGGACGAGGGCGACACGCTCAACGGCCGTGCGGTCCGGGCGGCCACGACGGGCGCGCCGGTGTTCGACGAGGCGATCGCGTGGATGGACTGCGAGGTCCGCCAGTCGCTCGACCTCGGCACCCACACGCTGTTCGTCGGCGAACTCGTGGATGCGGCGATCAACGATGACGAGAAGCGCTCCGCCTCGATGAGTGACACGCGGATGAAGTACGGCGGCGTCAAGCGCCACTGAGCCGGGTCAGCTCGCGCCGAACCCCGGATCGGTCGGGATCGCGTCGCGCGGTGGCGTGCGGGGCCACACGAGATGGTCGTCGACGAACAAGCCGAAAGTCGACCCGGGTCGGGGCCGACCGACCACGGTGCCGAAGCCCTCGGTGCCGAGGCGTTCGAACTCGTCCAGGCTGATCTGTGTCACGCAGATCGGCGCCTCGCCCCGCAGGACGCTGCTGCGATAGACGGCGAGCAGTGGTGTCCACCCCGCTGCTCGCTGGGCGGGTGGTGTGGGCGAGACCGCCATCATCAACGCGATGCCGCCGGTCACGCTCGCGGTCAGCGCGGCGAACTCACGGGCGAGTCCGAACGCCATCAGCAGCGACACGACGACCGCGCCGAGGATGATGGTGAGCAGGATTCGCTCCGTGCGGCTGGACCGCCGGTCGTCGACGACGCGGGCCGTGCCCACGAACGTGCGGTACGGGCGCAACGCGAGATCGGGGTCGTCGTCGATCAGGACGCGCGCCTGGAAGGCCCGCTGCTCCTCCTGCCACCGCAGATCCATCCCGAAGAAGGTACGCCCGCGCCGTTTCCGCCGCTAGTCCGACGCGGCGACGCCGATGAGCAACCCGGCGAACTGGGTGGCGATCGCGGCCGGCTCAGCCGTCGCCAGGTGTGCCGCCGTCGTCACCGCGACGCCGCAGACGAGGGCGACGACGAGAGCGGCCATCTCGTCCGGGGCGACCCAGGCGGGCACGACGCCGGCCGCCTGGAAGTCGGTGATCGTCGTCGCCAGCTGCTCGTGCATCGCTCGATGGACGTCCTCGAGCTCGCGACGTACGGCGTCGTCGTGGGTCGCCGCGGCGAGCGCGTGGGCGTAGGCCCGCGCCTCGGGCTGGTGACCGTCGAGGACGGTGGGCAGCCACTGCGCCGTCTGCAGGAGACGCTCGATCGGAGACTCGGCGCGGTGGAGCTCGTCGAGCGCCGGCTGCAGGAGGCGGCGCCCGCTCGCCGCCAGCGCTTCGGCCACGAGTGCGTCCTTCGAGCCGAAGTAGTACGTGATCGAACCGAGGTTCATTCCGGCGGCGTCCGCGATCGTCCGGGACGTCGCGGCGCCGGGTCCGCCGGCTTGCATCACGGCGGTGGCCGCGGCCAGGAGCCGGTCGCGCCCGCCCGACGGGTCACCCGTGGCCCGCCGCTGGTGTCGCTCGGGTGTCATACGAACGTATGATAGTCGGCGTGTGGACTCGACGGCTCCTCCTGGTCGCGGCGACCGTGATCTGCGTTGCGTCAGTCGCGTTGGCGGTGATCGCCTGGTTCGGACAGACCGACGGCGAGCCCCGGCGCCTGCTGAACGCGGTGGCGATCGCGGTGCCGTTCGCCGCCGCCGGCTCGATCGTGTGGGTCGCCGTGCGTCAGGACAACAGCCGTCACGCGGTCGCCGTCGGCACCGCGTTGTTCTTCATGGCGTGGATCTCCGTCGCCACCCTCCCGCTCATTCTGCTCGTGCCGGTCCTCGTCGTCGGGGGACTCCATCGCACACGCCGCGGCACGATGAGCGAACTGGTCCTCGGCTGCACCGTGGCAGCGGCCCTGCCGTGGTCCCTCTTCTCGCTCGTGTTCCTGCGGACCGAGCAGGCGTGGACGTCGGCGACACACCAGGGCACCGCCGAGTCCGTGTCGGTGCTCGGCGTGCTTGTGTCCTGGGGTTTCGCGGTTCTGGCGTTCGCCGCGGCGTCCGTCAGGCTGTCGGGAACAGGGGGTCCGGACGTCCCTGCACGTCGAGATCGATCGCCAGGAGGTCTCCGGGTGTGAACCCGTCGCGCCCGGGTTCGGACGGGGCCGACCCGGCGTCGCCGATCGTGGTGACGTAGAGGGTCGACAGGTCCGCCCCACCGAAGGCGGGCATCGACGGCTTCGCGACCGGAAGCTCGACCCGCCGATCGACCACGCCATCCGGCGTCACCCGGATGACCGCCCAGCCGTAGACCGAGGCCGACCAGTAGCAACCGTCCGCGTCGAGACACGCGCCATCGGGCTTGCCCGCGAGGTCGCGATAGTCCAGAAACTCCCGGGCGTTGGACCGGCGGCCGGTTTCCAGGTCGTAGTCGGCGACTACCACGATCTGGTTGGCCGTGTCGGCGAAGTACATCACGCCGCGTTCCGGATCGAAGGCGGTGCCGTTGGGCACGCCGATCTCCGACAACAGCGGCGTCACGGTGCCGTCGCCCTCGATCGAATAGACCGCGCCGGTCCGGCGCCGGGCCTTGGTGTCAGGCCACATCGTGCCGATCACGAGCCGACCGGCCGGATCCGTCCGGCCGTCGTTGAAGCGGTTGCGCCCCGGTTCCTCGACATCGAGCCAGGGGGTGACCTCGCCGCTCGGCCAGTCGAGCCAGGTGATCCGATGCTCGATCGCGAGGAGCAACCGGCCGGGTTCCGCGGTCAGGGCGACAGCGCCGGGACGCGCGCCGACGCCGCGCTGCTCGTCCACGCCGGTGGCCGGGTCGTAGCGATGCACCGCATGGCCGTCGATGTCGACCCAGTAGAGGACCTGCTCCGCCTCGCTCCAGATCGGGCACTCGCCGAGCTTGATGTCGCCGGTGACGGCTTGTCGGACATCGGTCATGCGGGCACCTTTCCCGGATCGAAGAAGGGCGCATCGCCGTCGATCTCGAGCCGTCGGACGACCCGGCGGTGCGGCCAGTGATCGGCGGCGGCGCGATGCAACGTGGACCGTTCGTCCCAGATCGCCAGATCGCCTTCGGTCCACGACCAGCGACAGTGCAGGGCGGGGTCGGTGACGTGATGATCGATCAGGTCGAGGACGGTGCGGCCCTCGTCGGCGGACAGCTCGTTGATGTGGGAGATGAAGTTGCGAGCCCAGACGAGCGCCCGCTTGCCGGTCTCGGGATGGGTGCGGACCATCGGATGGACGACCGGCGGGTAGTCGCGGCGGAGATCGCGGACGAGATGGTGATCCGGGTCACCCGTCTTCTCCACCATCCGACGGATGAACCCCTCGTTGTGGTGCGTCACCGTGAGGCCGCAGAGGAAGGCCTGCATGACGGGCGAGAACGCCTCGTAGGCGGCGGTCGCCGAGCACCACAGGGTGTCGCCGCCACGCTCGGGTGTCGCTTCCATGTGCAGGAGGGCGAAGGCGGGTGGGGTGGC
>BQJV01000275.1 GCA_021604885.1 Acidimicrobiales bacterium | reverse complement strand
CGCGCTGCGTTCGCGATCGAACGCCGCCGCGCCGGATGTGGATGCGAACGGGTTGACGGCCAACACATCGGCACCGAGCTTCGCGAGCAGGTTCGGCATGATGAACGACACCGCACCGAGCCCGTAGTCGGTGACGACCTTGGGGCCGAATGCCCGCACGGCCGCGAGATCCACGGTCGACTCGATGGCGGTGGCGTAGTGCTCGAGTGCCCGCGGCGCGTAGTCGATGTCGCCGATCTCGCTGGGGAACACGCGGCGATAGTCCTCGCGGTTGAACAGGCGCTCGATCTTGCGATGCCCGTTCTCCGACAGGTCGGCGCCGTCGGTGTCCATGAACTTGATGACGACCCGGTTCGGGTCCGCGCCGTCGAGACGCAGATCGACCGCGCCGACGATCGCCGGGCGACGGGTGATGAAGCGGGTCACCGGCATCGGGACGACCTCGAGGTCCTGCACCGAAACGCCGGACGCGTTGAGCCCCGCGTGGACCGCACGCTTCAGCATGCGAGCCGAACGCGAGGAGTCGCGGGCAGTGATCACGACATCGCCCTGCTTGAGCGTGGACCCGTAAGCCATGGCGAGGCGGGTGACGAGCTCGGGCGTGATGTCGACGTTGGCGAGGCCGGTCACCCCTCCTCGCCCGAAGAGGCTCCGCGCCCCTCGGGTCTCCCAGACGATCGAAGAATTCACCGCCGCGCCAGCCTCGATGGTCTTGAACGGATACACCTTCACGTCCGCGCCGACCGTCGCCCACTCCCCCACGAAACACTCGTCGCCGATGACGGCACCCTCGTCGACCTTGACGCCGGTGCGGAGGTCGCAGGAACGACCGATGACGGCGCCGCGGAGATTGACGCTCTCGCCGAGGTAGGTGTTCTCGGCGACCACGGACCGCTCGATGTCGACCTCCGACCGGACGCGGACGTTCGCGCCCAGGACCGAGTACGGACCGATGTGGGCGCCCGCCTCGATGCGACAGTTGTCGCCGATGACCGCGGGCCCGCTGAGCACGGCCTCCGGATGCACGGCGACGTTGGCGCCGACGAACAGCCCGTCGTCCTGCTCGAACCCGTCGATGTCGACCTTCACCTTGCCGTCGAGGATGTCGGCATGGGCCGCGACATAACTCTCGAGGGTCCCGACGTCCTCCCAGTAGCCCTCCGCGACGGCGCCGAAGAGCGGCTTGCCGTCGGCGAGGAGCGCCGGGAACACCTCGGACGAGAAGTCGACCGGGCCGTCGGCGTCGATGTAGTCGAAGATCTCCGGTTCGAGCACGAAGATGCCCGAGTTGACGGTGTCGCTGAACACCTGACCCCACCCCGGCTTCTCGAGGAACCGCTCGACGGATCCGTCTTCTCGCGTGATGACGATGCCGAACTCGAGCGGGTTCTCGACCCGGATCAGCCCGATCGTGGCCATCGCCTGCTTGGCCCGGTGCTCCTCGACGATCTTCGTCAGGTCGATGTCGGTCAACACGTCGCCGGAGATCACGAGGAACGGTTCGGTGAGCTCCTCCATCGCGTTGCGGACCGATCCCGCCGTGCCGAGCGGGGTCTCCTCGACCGCATAGACCATCCGCACGCCGAACTCCGAGCCGTCGCCGAACCAGTCGCGGATGTGGTTCGCCATGAAGGCGACCGTCACCACGACCTCGTCGAAGCCATGGCGCTTCAGCAGGTCGAGGATGTGCTCCATCATCGGCCGATTGGCCAGCGGCATCATCGGTTTCGGGACGTTGGAGGTGAGAGGTCGAAGCCGGGTGCCTTCGCCGCCCGCCATGATCACGGCTTTCACGTCAGCGAACCTACTTCCGTTCGAGGCCCGATTGCGGGCGGCTGTGTGTGGCTCATTCGTCGGCGTCCTGGCGGTCCAGCCGACCCTCGCGCAGCGCCTTCACGCCCATCGGGACGTATTGCGCGGCCGACAGGTAGCTGTAGACCAGCGACGGGATGGCACACGCCCAGCCCGCCCAGCGGTACCAGTCGGCACCGACCGTGTCCGACGCGCCGGCCAGCAGCAGCGGGAACGCGAAGTACAGACCGAACGTCGCGCACTTGCCCCACCAAGTGACGTCCATGCGGCGGGCCCCCATCGCGGTGATCGTGACGACGACGACGGAGACCAGGACCTCGCGTACGGCCGTGAGCCCGACCAACCACCAGGGCACCGACCCGTCGATGCCCACCGCGACGACCCCGACGATCAGCACGGCGCGGTCCGTGACCGGGTCGATCATCTTGCCGAACTCGCTCACGACGTCGAACCTGCGGGCCCACCAGCCGTCGACCCAGTCGGTCGCGCCGACAACGGCCCAGAGCCACGCCGCGGCGTAGCGATCGTCCTGGCTGAAGAGCAGCCAGAGGAACACAGGAATGCAGCCGAGCCGGATCAGCGAGATGAGGTTCGGAACCGTGAGGATGCGATCCTCGAAGATCCCGAGCTGGCGCTCCCGGTTCGCGTCCACCTCGTCGGTCATGCGTTCACCCTAGGACGGACGAAGCGTCGACCGAACCACGACCGGCGCGCCTACGATCCGCCTCGTGGCAACCATCTACACCCGCATCATCGACGGCGAGATCCCGGGCCGTTTCATCTGGAAGGACGACGTATGCGTCTCGTTCCTCGACATCCGGCCGCTCGCCCGTGGCCACGCGCTGGTCGTGCCGCGGCTGGAGGTCGACCAGTGGACCGATCTCCCCGCCGACATCGCGACACACCTGATGGGCGTGGCCCATCGCGTCGGCGGGGCCCAGAAGGACCTCCTGCAGCCCGCCCGCGTCGGTCTGATGATCGCCGGCTTCGAGGTGCCCCACGTCCACGTCCACGTCGTACCGATGAACTCGATGGCTGCGCTCGACTTCAGCCAGGCCGACACCGCCCCGGACCAGGAGGACCTCGATCAGCTCCAGACGACGCTGAACGCCGCGCTGGCGGCATGATCAGTCGTCGCTGACCGGCTCCGCTTCCTCGATCAACTCCGGGCCGTTGTTGCGCACGTTGTTGACGTCCGTGGAGACCGGGTGCAGCCGGATGAGCTGCGACGGCGCCGGCACCAGCAGCGTCTGCAGCGACACCACGTCGTCGTTGTCACGGTCGAGCCACTGATCCCAGACGTCGGGCGGAAGCATCACGGGCATCCGGTCGTGGACCTCGGCGACCCGGTCGTTCGGTTCGCCGGTGATGATCGTGCAGCTGGAGAGTTCGAGCGGATTGCCGTCCTCGTCCGTGTGGTTCCGGTCCTTCCAGACCTCCCACAGGCCGGCGAAGGCGAACGGCTCACCGTCCACCCGGCTCATGTACATCGGCTGCTTGCGCTTCTGTCCGTCGACCTTCATCCACTCGTAGAACCCGTCGGCGGGGATGATGCAGCGCTTGCGGGCGAACGGGCGCTTGAACGAGTTCTTCTCCGCGATGGTCTCGGCTCGCGCATTGATCATGCGGCTGCCGATCTTCGGGTCCTTCGCCCAGAACGGTACGAGCCCCCAGTGGAAGGTGTCGAGCCGTCGCACACCGCCGTCCTCGAAGACCGTGTAGACGCCCTGCGTCGGCGCAACGTTGAAGTTGGGCGCGTCCTCGTCCTCGACAAGATGTTCGGCGAGAGCGGCACCGAAGTAGTTCGCGAGCTGGTCCGGCGGCGTCGTCGAGGCGAATCGTCCGCACATCTCAACTCCCTCCCGGCAGGTCTCCGGTCAACGTACACGTGCCGATCCGATCGGCGCCGAGGTCGAACGTGAGCTCATCACCTTCGTCACCACCGAAGCGGGGCACGGCGACCGCGTCGTCCTCCGCGACCTCGATCGTGCCCCGGATCGTCAGGACCTCGTAGTCGGGGTCGTCGCCGACGAGTTGGATGCGGACCGCATCGGCGAAGCCGGTGCCGCCCTCCGGTAGATCGACCCCGCCGGTCGGCACATCGAGATCCAGCAGCACCGCGGAGGGCCCGAGACAACCGACGGTCGGGATCCGCCCGACCGGCTGGCCGCACGGACCGAAGGTGACGGTGTCGAGCGGGCGGAGCAGGTCCGTGACCACGCTCGCTCGCAGACAGCTGTCCTCGGTGAAGCCGTCCGGGCCGACGATCACGACGTGCCCACTGCCGGCGTACTGGAACAGCGACGCCCGGATGGAACCGGGAGGGTGCGGATAGGCCGAGAAGGGGGCCACCGTGACGCGGTCGGACTCCGGGCCGCTGCCGGCCTCGACGGCGACGGTCACGGTGAGCGCCGTGGTCAGCTCCGGCGCGGCCGCTGGCGGTCCGCCCGTGAGCGCCGCCACCGCGGGCGGCTCGCTGTCGTCCTCGAACTGGAACGATCCCTCGGTGCGGCCTTCATCGACGAGGAACGCTTGGTAGAGCGCGATGCCGCCGACAACGAGCACGGTCGTCACGACGGTGCCGACGATCAGATTGACGATGCGCTGGCGGCGGCCGACGGCGAGCGCCTCGCCCACCTGCTCCTCCGTCAGCTTCTCCTGGAGGGTCAGCGGGCCGAACGCCTCGGAGCTGGCACCGCCGGCGATCAGGTCCCGCCAGGCGTCGGCCCGCGGGTCGGGCATACGAGCGAGGTAGGTCTGGAACGAGTCGTGCACCTCCTCGCTGAAGAGGAGCATGAGCCCGTTCGCCCGGGCATGTTCGACCGGGTCGTCGAGGTACTCGGGCATCGTGCGCTCACCGGCCACGTGCACGAGAAAGCCGTGCGCCTGCTCATTGGCCTCGTCGAACGTCCACGGCGGACCGGCCTCGGCGATCGGTGGCACGTTGGACTGATCGCCGGCGCGCAGGAACCCCGAGGTGACCACGAACGAATCCGGGCGGATCTCGAGCGTGGTGTCCTCGGAGGGAAGGCTCACCGCTTCGAACGGCTCGCCGTCTTCAGCCATGAAGTCGTCGTCGATGCGGAGAGGGTACGCCGATCGAAACCCCGGTTGGTGGCGGCCGGCAGACAGGGCCAGACTCCGGCCATGTCGACCCCGACGCTCGTGCTCGCTTCCTCCTCTCCCCGACGGCGGGAACTGCTCGGCCGCCTCACCGACGACTTCGAGGTGCGAGCCC
>BQJV01000274.1 GCA_021604885.1 Acidimicrobiales bacterium | reverse complement strand
GCGCTCCGGCGTCTGTCCGCCCTGCCGGAACGGCGCCGCACCGTCGTGCTCATCGAGGAGGCGGGCCGGGCTCTGAGCCGGCGCGACGTCGCCGGTGTCGCTCCCGGTCCCGTCGTCGCGGTGCCGTGGGATCCGGGCGTGGCGAGGGCCGTCGATGCCGGGCTCCTCGCGTCGCGCCTCCCGCGGGCGTTGCGGAACCTGGAGCGGGTGTGAGCGATCTCGTCGGCCGGGTCCATGCGCAGCTGGTCGACGCCGCCGGTGGGCCCGACGACATCGAACGCGTCCTGCGCGAGCAGGCGCCGTTGCTCGGCGCCGCGGAGCACGTGGCCGTGCGCGAGGAGATCGCGTCGCGCCTGCGGGGGTTGGGCGCGCTCGACCCGTTGCTGGCCGATCCGCTGGTCACCGATGTGATGGTCAATGGGCCGGGCGTGGTCTGGGTCGAACGCGACGGCGTCGTCGGGCCGTCGTCGGTGGAGATCGACCGGGCCGAGCTCGACATGATCATCGAACGGATCGTGGCTCCGATCGGCCGCCGCATCGACCCGCTCCGCCCGTGGGTCGACGGGCGTCTGGCCGACGGCAGCCGGGTCAGCGTCGTCGGTCGGCCGGTCGCGCTCGACGGTCCCTATGTCACGATCCGTCGCTTTCCCGGGGAGCGGCCGCGGCTCCGGGCATTCGTCGACGAGGGCGACGAGGCGACCGTCGACGCGCTCCGTCGGCGGGCCCGAGCAGGCGAGACGATCGTGGTCAGTGGCGGCACCGGCACCGGCAAGACATCGCTGCTCAACGCCCTCGCCGCCGAGCTGGATCCGGCCACCCGGATCATCACGGTCGAGGACGCGGCCGAACTTGCGCTGGGTCTGCCCCATGTCGTCCGACTCGAATCGCGACCGGCCGGCACCGAGGGCGCCGGCGCCGTCGACTTCCGTGATCTCGTGCGCACGGCGTTGCGCATGCGGCCCGACCGGCTCGTGATCGGCGAGATCCGGGGGCCGGAGGCGTTCGACCTCATGCAGGCGTTCAACACCGGTCATCGCGGCGGCATGGCGACGGTCCACGCGAACTCCCCGGCCGACGCCCTCCGGCGTCTCCTCACCCTTGTGCTGTCGGCCGACACCGGGGTGCCGGCGACCGTCGTCGCCGATCAGCTCGCGGCGGCGATCGACGTCGTGGTCCATCTGGCCCGGGGCGCCGGTGCGGTGCGGCGCATCGCGGAGATCGTGACCGTCCACGAGTCGTTGGAGACCCGGCCGTGCTGATCGGTCGTCGGCGGACGGGCCCGGCGTGGCAGATCGAGCGACTGTCGCCGCTGCTCTATGCGCTGAGCCGGGAGCTGCGGGCCGGGGCCACGGTCCACGCGGCCGTCGACGCGGTGGCTCAGGACGCGGCGGTTGCCGGGCCGGAGTTCGTCGAGCTGGCCCGCCGGGTCGCGGCCGGGGCGCCCGTGATCGACCAGCTCGATCGCTGGGCGACGCAGCTCGATCATCCGGACGCCGAGCTCGTCCGGGCGGTGCTGGCGCTCGGGGTCACCACGGGAAGCGCGCTCGCCGCCACGCTCGACCGGGCCGCCGGTCGGCTCGCCGATCGCTACGAGCTGCAACGCGAGATCCGCACCCTCGGCGCGCCGGCCCGGGCCTCGGCGCTCGTCCTCACCGTTGCGCCGGTCGGGTTCCTCGCGCTGCTCGCGTCGGTCGACGACCGGATCATCGACACGATTCTCACCCATCCGGTCGCCGGTGGGTGTGTGCTCGCCGGCCTCGTGATGAACATCCTCGGCTGGCTGTGGATGCGGCACCTCGCGGCGGGCGTCGAAGCATGACGGCGACCGTCGTGGCCGCGGCGTTGGCCCTCGTGATCGTGCGGCCGTGGCGGGTGCCCGCCCGGTCGCTGCGAGCGGCTGACGACCACGCGTTGGTGGCGCGCTGGCGTTCGGTCGTCGTCACCGGCGGTCCACTCTGGGGCGCGGCCGTCGGCGTCGCCGCGCTCACCGCCCCGCCGGCTGCGGTGCTCGTGCTGGTCTGGCCGACGGCTCGCCGGTGGCGGGACACCCGACGGTCGCAGGTCGACCAGGACCGCGCCGTCGTCCGGGCGCTCCCCGACGTGGTCGACCTGCTCGTGCTCGGCGTCGGCTCCGGCGCCACGCCACGGGCGGCGATCGAGGTCGCCGCGCCCTGGCTTCCCGAACCGTTCGGCACGGCGCTACGGCGAGCGGTCAGCCGCAGCGAGCGGGGCGAGCCCTTCGGCGTGGCGTTGGCCGCGGCGTGCCGACCGCTGGGCGACCTCACCCTCCCGCTCGTCAGCCTCCTGGCCGACGTCGAGCTCGGTGGCGGTGCGGTGCTACCCGGGCTCGTCCGACTCGGCGACGATGCCCGCCGCCGCCGCCGGGCCGACGCCCACGAGCGTGCCCGACGCCTCCCCGTCACCCTGCTGCTCCCGCTCGTGCTGTGCGTCCTCCCTGCCGTCGCCCTGATCGGCATCGTGCCGCTGCTCTTCGCGTCGCTCGGCGAGTTCCGTTTCGCCCCCTGATCGAGCTTCCCCCGTCCCACGAATCCCAAGGAGAGAAGCCATGCCCGATCACCCCCAGATCCCGACCGCAACGTTCCACCCGATGCTGCGGCTGTGGTGCCGGATCCAGAGCCGGATCGCCACCGGCGAGCGCGGTCAGACGACGGCGGAGTACGCCCTCGTCGTGCTCGGCGCCGCCACGGTGGCGATGTTGCTCATCGCGTGGGCGACGGACACCGGCAAGGTGGCCACGTTGCTCAACAAGGTCGTGACCTCCGTGAGCGACCGGATCGCGTGACCGTGCGGGAGCGGGGACAGTCCACGGTGGAGTTCGCCCTCGTGTTGCCCCTCGTGGCTGTCCTCGCACTCGCGATCGCCCAGGTCGCGCTCGTCTCCCGCGAACGGGTCCTCGTCACCCACGCCGCGCGGGTGGGCGCCCGGTCCGCGTCGGTCGGCGCCGGAGACGCCGACGTGCGGCGCGACGTGCTGGCGGCGGTCGACCTGGATCCGGCGCGGGTCACCGTCGATGTCAGCCGGTCGGCAGATCAGGTCGAGGTGGTCGTGCGCTACCGCTCGGCCACCGACCTGCCGCTCGTCGGGGCGTTGCTCGACGACGTGGAGCTGCTCGGCCGAGCCCGCATGCCCCGCGAGCCGCCGTGACGATGCAAAGGGCGTACATCCTGAACCTGCCGGTGGCAGATGTGCACTTCACGGAGGTGATGGTCAACGGCCCAGCGATCGTGTGGGTCGACGGGCCGGGGGGAGATAGCTAGCGCTGGGAGCCGGACTGGTCGCGCTGGGGGGGCGTGCGTGCAGCGGTCGCCCGGGTTGCGGCCCTGTCGAGCCGATGCACTCCAGTAGCGTCGGAGCAATGGCCGTTGTGACTCAAGACCCATCCCCTCAGCCGGCTCGGCGCCACCGCGGCTGGGACATCTTCTTCGGAACGCTGAAGCTGATTGCGGTCGTGACTGTCGTCGGCACCTTCGTAACCGTTGTTGGGTGGGTGGTCGATCTGCAGGATCGGGTCGACGACCTAGAGCGTGAGAACGCAGCGCTTCGGCTCAACATTGCTGAGGAATTGGTCGGTGCCAACGAGATCTTCGGTCTCGTAGACGAAGACCTCCAGTTCGTTGGTGCCGAGCTGGAACGCAACGACAGGCTGAACGAGCGCCAGTGGAACACCATCTACTGGCTGTGCGACTGGGTCGAGGCACTCGTTGGGCTCGAAGACCCTGACTTCGGACCCCGACCATGCCTCGCGGGAACGACAGTTCCGGCTGGCGAGTAGCGGTACGACGAACGGAGCACTAGCTCATGGCGAAGCAACCCGACTTCATCATGCGGTATGGCGATGACGTGAGAACCTTCGCTCGATACATCAAGATCTACATGACCCAGACGAGCAAGCGAAGCGACTTCCATCGGGCAGCCAATCGATTCTGGAGCGAGATCTCCGAGGCTGGGATGGCAGAACTGACCCTCTGGCTAGAGGACCTGATCCTCCAGCATCGAGACGACATCGATGGCTTCAAGGCGGCACTCGCCGCGGCCGAGATCTCCGCACCCTCGTACCGGAACCTCAACAAGGGGTGTGTCCGGAAGTTTGTGTATCGGCCGTGCCCGCATGCCGCGCGAGCCGCAGTGACGGTCGTGGCAGACGGCTGGGCTACGTCAGCCGGAATCGGGACGGGTAGTCGTCGGTCCCGAAGGCGATCCAGGTGTCGTTCGGCATGCTCTGGGGCACGGTCATGCTCACGAGGAGCGTGTGGCCGGCTTCGAGCGTGTGGTCCACGGCGCCGAGATTCACCGTCACCACGCCGAAGTCGGCGCCGAAGGTGCTCTGCGAGAACAGGGCTGACCCGGTCGCGATGGTCGTGCAGTTCGTGGACTGGTTCGTGCAGTCGACGAGACCGGCCTGGAGTGCGCCGCTGAGGCTCTCGTCGAAGTCCGGTGCAGCAACGTAGAGCCGAAGTGTTGCGGTGCCCTCGAGCTGGGTCTCGTCGGCGAGGGTGATCGCCCAGGCGGTCACGTTGTCGGCGTCGATCTCGATCAGACCGGTCGGCCCCGACGTGAGGGTGTGGCCGGGGTCGGCGTTGGCGGCGCTGTCCCAATTCGTCGCGCCGGTCCCGCTCGTTCCCGGCACCAGGCCGTAGAGCGAACCGCCTGAGCCCGGGCCGAGGTACCCGCCGGCGAAGGCCGAGGGCGGCAGCGTCGTGGTCGTGGTCGTCGTGGTGGTCGGGACCTCGAAGACCTCGGCGAGCGTTGTCGTGGTGGTCGGCGCCGCCATCGTCGTGGTGGCGGGCGCGGCCGTGGTGGTCGGCGGCACCGTCGGGGCGAGCGTCGTCGTCGTGGTGGTGGTCGTCGACGTGCTGGTCGTGGTGGTCGCGGGCGCCCGAGTCGTCGACGGTGGCGCAGTGGTGGCCGTCATCTCGACGACCACCTCCTGCACGACCCGCTCGGCGGCGAGCTCCGGATCCGGCTGGTTCATCGCCGGCGCCACCACGGTGATGGCGGCGAGCGCCGCGGCGATCGTCGACGTCGCGGCGGC
>BQJV01000273.1 GCA_021604885.1 Acidimicrobiales bacterium | reverse complement strand
ACACGGCCAACCCGCCGATGGGCTCGATCCTGCACCTCAAGGAGCAGCCGAGCGCGGGGGGCGACACCATGTTCGCGAACATGTACGCCGCGTTCGACGCACTGTCGCCGGCGCTCCAGCTCTTCTGCGAGGAGTTGACGGCCACCCACGACGTGACGATGTCGCTCTCCAAGGCGATCGCGCGAGGGCACAGTGGCGCCGATCTCGACGCGGTGCGTGCGCAGCTCCCCGCGGTCTCGCACCCGGTGGCAATCCGGCACCCCGTCACCGGACGCAAGGCGCTGTTCGTCAACGGCAACTCGACGGTGCGGATCAACGAGTTGTCCGACGCGGAGAGCGATGCGCTGCTGGCGCTGCTCTACGACCATGTGCACGACCCGATCTTCCATGTGCGAGTGCGTTGGGACCTCTCCACCGTCGTCTTCCTCGACAACCTCGCAACCCAGCACTACGCCGTGCCCGACTATGACGAACGGCGCACGCTTCACCGGGTGGCGATCGAGGGACAGGTGCTCACGAGCGCGTAGCCGCGCGTCAGCCGAGCATGCCGCCCATGTCGATCCAGGCGTAGCGCGGGAGATCCGGCAGTGTCGCGACCGCGACATCCTTGCATCCCGCCGGAACCGGCTGGGAGGGATGCGGGGCGTCGCCGAGACGGGACTGCTCGCGCCACATCGAGGCCTTGAGCTCCTCGCGGATCTCGGCGTACGCGGGGTCGTCGTAGACGTTGTGCACCTCGTCCGGATCGGCCTCGAGATCGTAGAGCTCCCACTCGGGCGGGTAGCGGAAGAAGCCGGTGAAGGGCAGGAAGTAGCCGTCGTTGTAGTAGTAGACGAGCTTGTGGCGTGACGTGCGGTACCCGTAGTGGGCCGGCGCCTTGTGGATGAAGTCGTCGTTCTCCCAGTAGCGGTAGTACACGCCCTCGACCGGGTCGTCGTCCTGCTCGCCGACGAGATCGGGCCAAAAGCTGCGGCCCTGCATGCGGTCGCTCGGTTCGACACCGGCCGCATCGAGGATCGTCTGTGCCATGTCGACATTGCTGACGATGCCGTCGAAGCTCTCCCCCGCCGAGACCCTTTGGGGGTAGCTCAGCACGAAGGGCATCCGCAGCGACTCCTCGAACATGAACCGCTTGTCGAACCAGCCGTGGTCACCGAGGAAGAACCCCTGGTCCGAGGAGTAGATCATCATCGTGTCGTCGTAGTCGCCGCGTTCACGAAGCCAGTCGGTCAGCCGCCCGACGTTCTCGTCGACGGAGTGCACACACGCCAGGTAGTCACGCATGTAGCGCTGGTACTTCCACAGGGCGGTCTCCTCGTAGGTGAGGCCTGCCGGTGGATCTTCCTTGAGGTCGTCGACGGTCATGTGGTCGGCAACGCGCATCGCGGCTCGTCGCACCGACGCCGAGCGGGTCGAGTAGTCGTCCCAGAACGTGGACGGCACCGGCCGCGGCTCCTCGTAGAGCGCCTGGTGTTCGGGCTTCGGTTCCCACGAACGATGCGGCGCCTTGTGCCACACCAGCACACACCACGGGTCGTCGCCTTCGAGCGACTCGACCCAGTCGATCGACAGGTCCGTGATGATGTCGGTGGCGTAGCCGTCGATGCGACGGCGGCCCTCCGCGTTGATGAACATCGGATTCCAGTAGTCGCCCTGGCCCGGGAGCACGTCCCAGTGGTCGACGCCCTGCGGGTCGTGACCGTCGCCGTGACCCATGTGCCACTTGCCGATCATCGCCGTGCGGTAGCCGGCGTCGCGCAGGAGCGACAGGAACGTGGTCTGACTCGCGTCGATCGGTGTGAACAGCGAGTACACGCCGTTCACATGGCTGTAGGCGCCAGTGAGGATCGAGGCCCGTGAGGGCGTGCACAGCGAGTTGGTGACGAAGCAATTGTCGAAGCGCCAACCGTTCTCGGCGATCTCGTCGATGCGCGGGGTCTCGTTGACGACGGAGCCGTAGCACCCGATCGAGTGAGCGGCGTGATCGTCGGTGAGAACGAACACGATGTTGGGGCGTCGGGCCATGCGGGTTGCCTCCAGGACGTCAGGACGACCGACTCTAGGTCGAGCCGCCGCGCCCTGCGTGTGCTCGGGCGGCGTGTTCACCGGCGTGCGCGATGGCCTGATCGAGGTCGGTGAACAGATGGTTCTCGTGAGCGAGCCGGTCGATGGCACCCACCGCGCGGAGGATGCGGAGGTGCTCCTCGCGCGGTCCCTTGATGAGCACGGTGATGCCCCGCTGCTCGAGTTCGTCGATGATCTCGCCGATCGCCTGGGCGCCGGAAGCGTCGAGCACCTGGAGTTCGGGGAACCGGAGGATGACGACCTCGACCTCGCCGACGGCGGTCAGCTCGTGGAGGAACCGTTGGACGGCTCCGAAGAAGAGCGCGCCGTCGAGCCGGTACGACACGATGTGATCGGCATGGAGTCGAGCCGCAGTGTCGGCGTCGATCAGCGGGAGCGGCTCGGCCACGGACACCGACGTGCGGGCGAACTGGCGCAAGGCCAGGACCGCGGCGACGGCCATGCCGACCTCGACGGCCAGGATGAGATCGAACGCCAGGGTCACCAACGCCGTGACCCCCAGGATCAGCGCATCGGACCGGGTGGAGCGGAGGATGGCGCCGATGTTGTGCACCTCGACCATTCGGACCGCGGTGACCATCAACACGCCGGCGAGCGCGGCGAGGGGGATCTCGGCCACCAGACCGGAGCCGGCGACCACCACCGCGAAGAGGACGAGCGCGTGCACGATCGACGCGAGCCGCGTCCGCGCCCCGGCCTTCACGTTGACCGCGGTGCGGGCGATGGCCCCGGTTGCGGGCATGCCGCCGAACAGCGGCGACGCGATGTTCGCGAGCCCCTGGCCGACGAGCTCTCGGTTGGGGTCGTGGCGCCCCGCACCGGCCATGCCGTCGGCGACCTTCGCCGAGAGCAGGCTCTCGAGTGCGCCGAGCGCCGCGACCGTCAGGACGGCTCCCGACAGGTCCGAGACGAGACCGGTCGAGAACTCGGGAAGCGACGGCGACGGCAGCGACGACGGAAGCTCGCCGATGACCGCCACGTCGAGATCGAGCGCACGAGCCAGAAGCGTGGCGGCGATGACCGCGAGTAGCGACGACGGCAGACCGCGACGCAGCCGCGGGGCCCCGACCATGACCACCGCGACCACCACCACGAGTCCGGCTGCCCACGCCACGCCGTCGCCACCCAGAGCGTCGCCGATCGCGTCGAACGCGACCATCGCGGTGTTCTCACTGTCCGACTTCGCGACGCCGAGTGCGGCCGGCACCTGCTGGAGGAAGATGATCGCCGCGATGCCGAGGGTGAACCCCTCGATCACCGGCCAGGGGATGAACGCGAGGAATCGCCCGAACCCGGCTGCGCCGGCGGCGACGATCACCAGTCCCGCGAGGATGCCGACCAGGAACACGGCGTCGGGTCCGTGGCGGGCGACGAGAGGCACGAGCACGACGGTCATCGCCCCCGTCGGACCGGACACCTGCACGTTCGACCCGCCGAAGACCGCACCGACGAGCCCGGCGATGATCGCCGTCACGAGTCCGGCGTCGGCGCCCAACCCGGCCGTGATCCCGAACGCGAGCGCAAGCGGCAGCGCGACGACGCCGACCGTGACGCCGGCGACGATGTCGCCGCGCCAGGAGCTCGACAGCTCGGCGTAGTCGGCCCGGGCCGGGAGCAGGGCGAGAACCCGAGCCTTGACCCCGAGGGGCGGCGCCGCACCGACGGTTCGCCCGGTCATGGCATGTCCTCGGCCCGCAGGTCGTCGAGCAGGGCGGTGGAGCCTTCCAGCCCGGAGATCAGCAGGCGGCGGGCGACGGCGAGCAGGTCGACGAGGAGTGGGTCGCGGATCGCGTAGTAGACCGTGGTGGCTTCCCGCCGGGTGTCGACGAGCCCGCCCTTGCGCAGCACGGCGAGCTGTTGCGACAGGTGGGGCAGTTCGACTTCGACCTCGACGGCGAGATCCGACACCGAGCGTTCGCCGTCAGCCAACACCTCGAGGGCTCGGATCCGCGTCGGGTGGGCCAACGTCTTGAACAGTTCGGCTTTGACGCCGAACACCGGAAGGCCTGCTGCGTTCGTCACGACGGCAGCTTACTTGCGAATCTTCGTAACTACGAAACTCTGCGTCGAATCTTCCCGATCAACCGGCAGGCGGCGTCAGGGCGACGCCGGATAGGGGTTGACGCCGATGTGGAGGTGGTCGTGGTGCACCTCGTTGGTGAAGGTGTGGGCCACGGCGTCGGGGAATCCCCACGGGCTGCCGAACTCGCGGATGTCGTGGCGGGCGACGATCCACTCGGCGAGCGCATGGAAGTCGGACGAGGTGTCGTGGGAGTCGACCACGAGGTCGGCCTCGAGCTTGTAGATGTCAACGGCGCGGCCGACCGAGTGGTTGCTCACGCGTTCGGTGCCGAAGACGTTGTACGAGTGGCCCGTCTGCATCACGACCACGGAGTACGGCGTGCGCTCGGCGATGTCGAGCATCACCTGCAGCAGCTGGCGGTCGATGAACCCGCGGTAGATGTCCCAGGCGGCGGTGTCGGGCAGATCGATGCGGTCATGGTCGACCACCGCGGCGGCGACGTCGGAGAGATCGGCGGGCCGTTCGGCGGGGACGCCACCGGTGGTGGCGATCGTCTCGAGGCTCCACTCGTTCGCCGCGTCGCGAGCGAGGCGGACCTCCATCACCCGGGTCTCGGTGTGCTGCGCTTCACTGGTGCCCGCGAACCCGATGTCCTGGCGGATCACGACGATCAGGGAGATGCGACCGTTGAGATGCCCACCGTTCTGCACGTACTCGACCGTGCCGCGAGACCACAGGCCGGGGTGGTGGACGACGTCGACCTCCGAGACCAGACCGTCGATCAGGGACGCGGGCGGCAGGGTGGCAAGCACGTCGGCCAACGACGAGTCCGCCTCGTAGTTGGTGACGAGATGGGCGACGAGGGCGCCCATCCGCTTCGCGTCCGATTGCGGCTCGTTGACGGTGGGTTCCCACGGCTCGGGGTGCGGCGGCGGTTCCGCGGCG
>BQJV01000272.1 GCA_021604885.1 Acidimicrobiales bacterium | reverse complement strand
AGCGCGGTGTGCGGACCGCGGGGAATGCGTCCGTAGGTGCCCTTCATGCCGAGCAGGCCGGTGTATCCGGCGGGGATGCGGATCGAGCCGCCCCCATCACCGCCGCTCGCGAGCGGAAGGAGTCCACCGGCGACGGCCGCCGCACTGCCGCTCGACGAGCCTCCGGCCGTGCGGGAGACGTCCCACGGATTGCCCGTCACGCCGTTGATCTTCGTGACGCTCACGTTGAGTCCGCCGAACTCGCTCGCCGTCGTCGCGCCGACCGGAACGGCGCCGCTGGCCTTGATGCGTTGGACGTGCGTGGTGTCGTAGGCACCGACGCGGTCCTTGAAGACGAGCGACGCCTCCGTGTACGGCCAGCCGGCCACCTGGTCGAGCTCCTTGATACCGAACGGCAGCCCACCGAACGGCAACGACACGTCGGCCGCCGCCGCGAGCGTCCGGGCCACCTCGAGATCGAGGTGGGCGAACGCGTTCAGGTCACTGCCCTCGATTGCCGCGATGACGGCGTCCAACTCCTCGAGCGGGGACCGATCACCCGCCCGGAACGCATCGATCAGAGAACACGCATCGCCGAGCCACGGGCAGTCAGACATCGGATGAGACTAACGTCGCGCATGGCCTCGTTCCCGGCGGCAATCGACGACCTCTCGATCGACTGGCTCACGGAGGCACTTCATGCCGCGGGTGAGCTGCCGGCCGAGGGGCGCGTGCAGACGTTCCGCAGCGAACCGATCGGCGTGGGTGTCGGCCTGATGGGCCTGCTCTACCGGCTTTCCCTCGACTATGACGGCCCGGCCGGACCGGCCACCGCCATCGCCAAGTTTCCCGTCCCCCACGCCGAGACGCGACACGTCGCGAAGACGTTCCGCTTCTACGAGAAGGAGGTCGGCTTCTACCGCGACCTCGCCCCGCGATCAGCGTTCGGCCTCCCTGCCGTCTACGCGGCTGAACACGATGCGGACTCGGACGACTTCGCGCTCCTCCTGGAGGACATCGCCGACCGCGGCGCCGTCTACTCCCAGACCGAGGGCTGCCCGCCGGACGTCGCGCGCATCGCGGCGCGCGCGCTCGGACGCCACGCGGCGACGTTCCTCGAGAGCCCGGTGTTCGCGGACCCGTCACTCTCCTGGTTGCCGTTCGGCTACGAGACGCCGTTCCCCGAGGGTGTGCAGCAGGGTGTCGGCGGGTCATGGGAGGCGTTCCAAGAGCGCTTCCCCGAACTGATCGACGACACGATCGTCGAGATGGTCCCGCGATATCTCGACTCGATCCACTCGTTGATGACGCCCGACGATGACCGCCCGACCACGCTCATGCACGGCGACTACCGGCTCGACAACCTGTTCTTCGACGGCGAGGACGTGACCGCGATCGACTGGCAGATCTGCGCCAAGGGCACCTGCGCCTACGACCTCGCCTACTTCGTCTCCCAGAGCCTCACCGTCGAGGACCGCCGCGCCCACGAATCCGCGATCATCGACGCCTGGTTCGAGGGTTTCGAGGCGGCCGGCGGCGCTGACGACCGAGACGGCTTCATGAACGAGTACCGCGAAGCGATCATGTTCTGCCTCTGCTATCCGCTCCAGGCGGGCGGCTCGCTCGTGATCGAGGACGAGCGGGCCCGTCAACTCATCGTCGACCTCTTCACCCGGTGCACGGCTGCGATCGACGACCACGACGCCGACGAATTCCTCCTCTGACGAACGCGCGGGTCAGCGAGGGTCGATCAGGAGGCTCTTCAGCGACCGGCCGATCGACCCCGTCGCGTCGAAGAGCTGGGCGTCGGTGGAGCCGAACCCGGCGCGGTTGACCCGCACGAGCGCCTGGCTCGCAATCCACTCACCCTGCGGCACGCGGTGGAACTGCATCGACAGATCGGGATTGATCGAGAGATAGCGGCCGAAGTCCATGATCGAGCCGGCGCTGGGGATCATGTCGGCCGCAGCCGCCGCGAACGTCATCGGCCGGGTCTCCTCGCCGAGCACGAACGGCACGTTCAACCGGACCCAACTGAGGGTGCGGCCCGGGCGAGCCTCGTCCTCCCGGCGCCGCATCGTGAAGTTGTGGATGAAGTCGGCCCCCTGCACCGAGATGTCCATGTCGTCGAGCCCATCAGGGCCCTCCGGCGGGACGTCCTCCGGCCAGGGATCCGGCATCTGCTCGTCGTCGACAATCGCGTCGTCCATCCGGATCCGCATCGCCGTGGAGCGGGCGACGACCTCGCCGTCGACCTCGTAGTGCACACCCAGCGACTGCACCCGCCGGCCGTCGCGCAACACCTCGGCCGTCACCCGCGTGCGCCCCATCGGCACCTTGCGGCTCATGTCGACCGACATCCGGGTCAGCATCATCGGCTGCGCGCTCGGCACCATCTCCACCGCGCGGGCGATCAGGCCCGTGATCGCGCCGCCGTGCTGGACGCCCGGGAACCAGGGCCCGGCCGCGGTGGGTTGCGGGATCAGGTCCTCGCCGTCCGGAATGAAGATCGCTTCGATCACGGGCGAGACTGTGCCACAGGCGCCACGGCGAGTCGGTGGTCCTTCGTGAACATTCTCCGGGTGAGTCCCAACGCCATCACCGATGCCGTCGTGGACACCGAGCCCAGCACCAGGTACATCACGGCCACCTGCACCCGCACGGCCTCGACCGGTTCCACCCCGGCCAGGATCAGCCCGGTCATCGCGCCGGGCAGGGCGATGAGGCCAACGGTCTTGGTGGTCTCTATCTGGGGAACCAGACCGGTTCGCAGCGCTTCGCGCAGATGCGGCGCGAATGCGTCCTGCGACGACAGCCCGAGAGCGAGGCGTGCTTCGATGAGTCCGCGATGGTCCCGTGCCTCGGCCACCAGACGACGGGAGACGACCACCGTCGCAGTCATCGAGTTGCCCACCATCACGCCGGCCATCGGCACGATCGCCCGCCCCGTCGGCTCGAAGACCCGCAGGCCGAACAGCACGCCGAGCGTCACCGCAGCGGCCGCCGCGAACGACGCCAGGGCGAGCGGGATCACCTTCGGGACCTCGGGCGCGCGGCGCCGCACCGTCCACGAGGCGACCACGACCATCACCGCCACCCAGATCCACGTGAAGATCAGCGGGTCGTCGCCGTCCACCACGATCCGGAGCGCGAACCCGACGATCAACAGCTGCATGAGCGCCCGCACCGCGGCCACGAGCAGGTCTCGCTCGAGACCGAGCCGGCGGACGAACGACAGGATCAGCGCGACCGCGATCAGGATGCCCGACAGGGCGAGGCCGTCGAGGCCGATGTCGGCGAGGTCATTCATGGTGCGTCCACCATCTCGCGATTCGCGCCCTGGCGCGGGGTCCTACGAGGGATCGGCCTCGTAGAACCGCGCCAGCAGTGCCGCCATCTGCACTCGGGTGACGTCGTCGTAGGGCGAGTACATGGTCGGCGAGGTGCCCGTCGTGAGGTCGAGTCCGAAGATCCGCGCGATCGAGCTGTCGGCATAGTTGCCGGGAAGATCGATGAACGGCGTCGGCACCTTGGGCGCCTTCTTCCCTCGGATCGCCTGCCACAAACGGTCCAGGAACGCAGCTACCTGCATCCTCGTGACCACGTCGTTCGGCGAGAACTCGGTCGGTGACGTGCCGGTCGTGACAGCGAGTCCGTAGATGCAACCGATCGCCGGATCGCCCCACGGGCTGCCGAGGAGATCCGTGAACGGCGTGTCGGCGACCGGACACGGTTCGCCGACCATGACCTCGTAGAGGCGCGCCATGAACGCGGCCATCTGCATCCGGGTGACGACATCGTCGGGCGAGAACATCGTCGGCGACGTCCCCGTCGTGACATCGATGTCGTAGAGACAGATGATCGCCGGATCACCCCACTTCGTGCCGGGGAGATCGATGAACGGCGCAGTCGCATCGGGATCACACGAGAACAGCTCGCTCGTCGGACCCGCGACCTGCGTCGGATCGTACGGATCTTCCAGGTGCTGCCGGTTCACGTCCGGCACCCGGACGACGAGCGTGCTCGCGCCGTGACGCTCGTCGAGCGCGGGCTCGAAGGTGATCCTCCGACCGTTGATGGCCGTGACCTCCACGAGCTGCGGTGCGGGCAGCGGGAACGCGTAGTCGGCGGTTCGCTCGTTGCCGGCGCCGACCAGGAGCCAGTCGCCGACCTCCAGTGTGACCTCGTCACCGGCCGCAGCCAGCGCGAGAGACGACGCCGACGCCGGCGTCAGGTCGCCGTCACCGGCCAACCGCAACACATTGCTTCCCTCTGCAGCCGCCTGCGCCAGCCGATCCGACGCCGTCGGGTCCGAACCGCGGGCATCCGACGGATCCTCGACGACACCGTCGACGGCGCCGAACACCAGCTCCCTGATCTTGGCGTGCCCCGCCGCGTTCGGATGCAGCAGGCCGGCGTTGCCGGCGCCGGTGTCGTCCTCGAGATCGATGATCCACGATTCGTCCGCACACGCGCCGTGGGTCGTGAAGGCCGACGCGACACCTCCGACGACCGTCCACCCGAAGCGCGAGTTCGTCGCCGCGATCTCCCGGTTGAGCGGGTCGAGGATCGCTGACTCCGCCCACGCGGCCTCGGCCTCGTCGATCCCGTAGCTCGTGAACGGGATCTCGAGGATCTTGTCGCAAGTCTCCCCGTTGCTGCCCCGCGTGAGGTTGTAGTACTCGACCATGAAGACGTTGGCCGGATCGACGTTCATCAGTTGCACACGGCTGTCGAGCGCAGCGAGGTTCTGCTCGAACGCCTCGACCCGCTTGTCGATCGCGTCGTCGAGGTCAGGCCCGGTGGCCTTCACGATCTCGACCACCGGCTCCGGCTCGGCAAACGGGTTCGGCGCGCGGGTGGGGAGGTAGGACGAGAAGTGGTTCTCCTCCAACTCCCCGTCGAGCGTGAAGTTGAGCGACGACGCAGCACTGTGCCCGCCGGAGAACACCCGCTCGGCCCAGTCGCCCGGGCAGAGCCTCGGGGAGATGCTAACGATGTCGTGCTCTTCCCAATCGGTCGGCAGCGCGCCCGGATCGTCGACGTCGACGGGCGTACGCCCCGTCCAGTCCACA
>BQJV01000271.1 GCA_021604885.1 Acidimicrobiales bacterium | reverse complement strand
GTCACGAAAGGGTCGCATTCGGGCCCCGTTTCGCGACCATTTCGTGACCATAGATCCCTCGGTGGGGGAGTGCCGTTAGGTTGTCGACGTGCAGCGTCGGATCTTCGGGATCGAGAACGAGTACGGAGTCACCTGCACGCTGCGCGGCCAGCGCCGGCTCAGCCCGGACGAGGTGGCGCGGTATCTGTTCCGCCGGGTCGTCTCGTGGGGTCGCAGCAGCAACGTCTTCCTCGGAAACGGCGCCCGTCTGTATCTCGACGTCGGGAGCCATCCCGAATACGCCACGCCCGAGTGCGATTCCGTCCACGACCTCGTCGTCCACGACAAGGCCGGGGAGCGGATCCTCGAGCAGTTGCTGACCTCGGCCGAGGAGCGACTCGGCGACGAGGGCATCCACGGTGACATCTACCTCTTCAAGAACAACACGGACTCGGCCGGCAACAGCTACGGCTGTCACGAGAACTACTGCACCACCCGCCGCGACGACTTCAGCTCGTACAGCGAGGTGCTCATCCCGTTCCTGGTGAGCCGGCAGATCTACGCCGGCGCCGGCAAGGTGCTCCAGACGGCGAGGGGAGCGATGTACTGCGTCTCCCAGCGCGCCGAACACATCTGGGAGGGGGTCTCGTCCGCCACCACGCGCTCGCGGCCCATCATCAACACGCGCGACGAGCCGCATGCGGACGCCGAGCGCTACCGCCGGCTCCACGTCATCGTGGGCGACTCCAACATGAGCGAGTACACGAACTTCCTGAAGGTCGGAGCCTGCGCGCTGATGCTGCGGATGCTCGAGGAACCGAAGGTCGTCCTGCGCGACATGACCCTCGAGAATCCGATCCGGGCGATCCGCGAGATCAGCCACGACATGACCTGCACGCGCCGGGTCCGCCTCGCCAACGGCCGCGAGGTGTCCGCCCTCGACATCCAGAGCGAGTACCTCACCCGGGCGCTGCGCTTCGCCGAGCACCACGAGCTCACCGAGCAGGAGCAGCTCGCGCTGGAGATGTGGGAGTACTGCCTCACCAACCTCGCGAACGATCCGATGAAGCTCGACCGCGAGATCGACTGGGTCATCAAGTACAAGCTCATCGAGAGCTATCGCGAGCGCCACGGCATCGAGCTCAACGACGCCAAGGTCGCCCTGGTCGATCTGCAGTACCACGACGTCAACCGTGAACGCGGTCTCTTCTACCGGATGCAGAAACGGGGCATGGTCGAGCGCATGGTGACCGACGAGGAGATCTCCCACGCCGTCGAGAACCCGCCGGAGACCACCCGCGCCCGCCTGCGCGGCGAGTTCATCCGCCGGGCGAAAGAGCAGAAACGCGACTACACCGTCGATTGGGTGCACCTGAAGCTCAACGATCAGGCGCAGCGCACGGTGCTGTGCAAGGACCCGTTCAAGGCGCACGACGAACGGGTCGAGAAGCTCATCGCCAGCCTCTGATGGACAAGCTCGAACGCCTGCTGAACCTGGCAGCCGCGCTGCTCGATGCGGACCGACCGCTCACCGCGGACGAACTCCGCGATCGCATCGGCGGCTACCCCGACGGCAAGGCCACCTTCCGGCGGGCCTTCGAACGGGACAAGGACGACCTCCGTGCGATGGGGTTGCCCATCGCCGTCGAGCCGGTCCCCGGGTCGGATCCGCCGACCGACGGCTACCGGATGCGCCGAGCGGACTACTCCGGCGCGGAGATCCGCCTCGAGCCGGACGAGCTCGCCGCGTTGCACCTCGCAACCAACCTGGTCCGCCTCGACGGCGCCGAGTCCGGCCTGATCAAGCTCGGGGCCGGCGGTGAGTCCGCCGCGGACCAGGTGGGCTACGTGCCCTTCGACGACTCCTTGGCCGTCCTCATCGCCGCGGCCGCGGACCGCAAGTCCGTCACGTTCACCTACAACGAGACCGTTCGTGCCGTCGAGCCCTGGCAACTCTCCTTCAGCCGTGGGCACTGGTATCTCGCCGGATGGGATCGGGTCCGCGAGGACGAGCGGCTCTATCGCGTCGATCGCATCGACGGCGACGTCGAACCCGGCGACGACGCGACCCACGAGGTGGGCAGCGTCGACGATCCGAAGGATCTGCGGGGCTGGGAGCTCGGTGACGGCGAGGCGATCCGGGCGAGGGTGCAGATCGATGCCGTCCAGGCCGCGCACGCCCGCCATCTGCTCGGCACGGTCGAGGAGCAGGCCGACGGCAGCGTCATCGCCGACATGGACGTACGCAACCCGGAGGCCTTCCGCTCCTTCGTCCTGAGTTTCCTCGACCATGCAGAGGTGCTCGACCCACCCGAGCTGCGCCAGGGTGTCGTCGACTGGCTGGAGTCGTTCGCATGAACGCGAAGCTGACGGCGCGAGACCGGATGACGCGACTGCTCGCGGTGATTCCCTGGGTCGTGGAGCAGGACGGCGCCCTCCTGGACGATGTCGCCACGCGGTTCGACTATCCCCGCGACCGGCTCGTCGCCGACCTCACCGAGGTCGTGTTGTTCGTCGGGGTCCATCCGTTCACCCCGGACTCGCTCATCGAGGTCGACATCACCGACGACCGGGTGCAGATCCGCTACGCCGACTGGTTCTCCCAGCCGCTGCGGCTCACGCCGGAGGAGGGTGCCCGCCTCCTCACTGCGGGGCGCAGCGTCCTGTCGCTCGACTCGGACACGCAGGACGACGCCGACATGGACCCCGAGCGCGCGAGTCCGTTGCTGCGGGCGCTCACCAAGCTCGGCATGGCACTCGGGGAATCAGCCGAGCGAGCGGTGGACGTGCGTCTCGGCGATGCCCCGGAGGCGACCCTCGACACCCTCCGCCAGGCCGTCGCCGCGGGCACGCAGGTCGAGCTGAACTACTACACCTACGGACGCGACGAGCTCACGACCCGCGTCGTGGACCCCGCCCGTGTCTTCAGCGACCATGGCAACTGGTATCTCCACGGCTACTGCCACCGCGCTGACGACGAGCGGGTGTTCCGGGTCGATCGGGTTCGAGACGTGCGCCCACTCGGCACCCCGATCGAGCACCAGCTCGACACCGGTGGCGGATCCTTCACACCGGACGGCGACGACCCCCGCGTCCAACTGCATCTCCCGGCCGACGCCGGGTGGGTCGTGGAGCAGTATCCGACGGAGGCCGTCGAGACCCGTCCGGACGGTTCGATCGACGTCGTGATGGCCGTCACCGCAACGCCGTGGCTCGAACGCCTCCTGTTGCGGCTCGGGCCCGGCGCGCAAATCGTGGAAGCCACCGACACGATCGCCGAGGACCTGGTTCCGCAGGCCGCGGCCCGGGTCCTGGCCCGCTATCGGCGCTGACACACGACGCACCGGAGGGTGACCGGCGAAGGTCGCGGCGGCAGGTACCCTCGTCACTCGTGACCGACAGTGGCCCCCCGAGTTCCGGCTCCGACGATCCGCTCTTCACCTCGGTCGGGCCGCGTCCGCGCGGTGCCCCGTCGACCACGCCCGAGCCGGCCACCTCCGGCGAAGGGGGCGGCGGCTCCGACGATGCATTCTGGCTCGACGAGGCGTCCGAGCCCGAGCCGTCCAAGAAGCTCCAGGGCCAGATCCGCACGCTCACCGAATGGGTCGTCGTGGCGATCGGCGCCCTCGCGGTGGCGTTGCTGATCAAGGCGTTCCTGCTCCAGGCGTTCTACATCCCGTCTCCCTCGATGGACCCGACGCTGCAGAACGACGACCGCGTCCTCGTCAACAAGCTCAGCTACCGCCTCGGTGATGTCCAACGGGGCGACATCATCGTCTTCGAGCGTCCCGAGGAAGTACCGAGCGACACGGATGACTTCATCAAGCGCGTCATCGGACTCGCCGGGGAAGTGGTCTCCTTCAGCGACGGCGCGGTCTTCATCGACGGCCGGTCCCTCAGCGAGGACTATGTGGGTGAACACCTCACGACCAACGATCGCCTGATCCCGGGGTGCGACAACGCGCCGGCGGTGAGCGACCGCTGTGTGATTCCGGAAGGGCACGTCTTCGTCATGGGCGACAATCGAGATGCGAGCCTCGACAGCCGCAGCTTCGGCCCCATCGACGAGGACGCGATCGTGGGGCGGGCGTTTCTGAAGGTCTGGCCGCTCGGCGACATCGGCTTCCTGTAGCCGGCCCGCTCAGGCGAAGGTCGCCGCAACCGCGACCAGCCGCTCGACATGATCGCCGGACACGGCGTCGACGCCCATGTCGATCACCCGCGCGATCTGGCGCTCGTAGTGTGCACCGTCGGCGAACGCGAGTACCTCGAAGCGGTGGAAGAGGGTCACCTGGCCGCCGCTCCACTCCGATTCCGGCAGCGCGATCGCGTCCACGCGGGCGGCGGCGAGTTCTGCGGCCCGGCGCTCGGCGCCGAACGGGAGTGACGACGACGTCGTCGCATTGACCAGATGAATGGCGGGGGAGAGGTCCCGCCATTCGGCGAGCACCTCGAGGTCGGCGTGGGCGAGCCACAGGCGATCAGCCGCCTCCGCGTCCTGGGCCAGGTCGACGATCGCCCGTGCGGTGCCCGTCTCCGCGACGCCGAGCCACAGGGGCGCGTCCGTCGGCAACGCCAGCAGTTCGTCGAGCGAGAGCCAGGCCGCCACGTCGCTGCGGTTCACGTCGATCGCACGGCGTCGTGGCAGTCGCCGCACCAGCCCCGTGCGATCCAGCACGACCTGATCGTCCGCGGTCGACCACGCGTCCGCCTGCAGGCCCGTCGCGCCGAGCCGGAGCGCGAGCTCGAAGGCCTCTCGGGAGTGCTCCACCGCGTTCGCCCGGGCCCCTCGGTGGGCAAAGAGGATCGCCTCGTCGAGCAGCGGAGGCAGGCGCGTCGTCATCGTCCCATCGTCGCACCTCGATCCCGTACGGGCACACGTGGCCGTCGCCCGACCGGAAGTGATCCGTTCGGACCACCGAAACCGGGTCCGGGGGCCCTTTACCGGGTCACGAAGGATGCCGATGGAATCCGGCACAGGGGCAGACGAACGGGACTGACAGCGCAACCATGGCAACAATCCGAGCGAGTTGTGAAGAGTGTGGCGACGTGGAACTGACCACGGCGGACGTCCGCGTCCGTGTCTGCATCAAC
>BQJV01000270.1 GCA_021604885.1 Acidimicrobiales bacterium | reverse complement strand
GTGAGCCCGGGCACGGGACGAGCGGCCGCGATCGGTGCGGGGGGAGCGGGCGGCGGGGACGGGATCGGGGCCGGCGGGTTGGGGTCCGCCGGGCGGTCGCTTCCGGTTGCCGTGGGGGGATACGGCGTCGCAACGGTGGGGGGAACATCCGTTGCGGCTGTCGGCGGAAGCGACCGCTCATCGGCGGACCAGCCCGGCGAGGTGGGGGGAACCTCGCCGGGCGGAGGCTCGAATGGGTCTCGATCCATGTGCAGAAGGTACGGGTTGAAGGTGAAAGGATTCGTAAGGACGGGAGAAAATCGACGAAAAACGATTCTCCCCAGCTCCTTCGGACCTCCCAACCCATCTCATGACCGCTTTCATCCAGAACATCACGTTCGAGTGCCGCGACCCGTTGTCGTTGGGACGGTTCTGGGCCGAGGTCACGGGCTACTCCATCGACCCCGAGGCGAACGAAACCCGCACCCGCCTGACCAAGAACGACCCTCGCGGCGTGCGCCATCTCCTGTTCCTGCGGGTCGACGAACCCCGGGCGGACACCCGTATCCATCTCGACTTCGCCGCCCCCCACCCGGAGGCGGAGGTCCGGCGCCTCAAGCAGCTCGGCGCCACACTCGAGGACGGTGAGACCCCCGACGGGCGCCCGATCTGGCGGGGCAACGACGAGAAGCGCTGGATCGTGCTGCGCGATCCCGAGGGCAACGAGTTCTGCCTCGGCTGAGCGATCCGGAGTTTGGACAGGTGTCTGACGCCCTGTCCGAAGTCAGCTGCGGGGGAAGCGGAGGGTGAAACGGGAGCCGTCGCCGACCGCCGATTCCAGTTCGACCCGTCCACCGTGGGCCTCCGCGATCTGGCGGACGATGGTGAGGCCCAGACCCGATCGGCCGGCGACCCGAGCCTCGGTCTTGTCGCCACGCCAGAAGCGTTGGAAGACGCGCAGCTGATCCTCCGGGTCGATGCCGGGGCCCTCGTCGACGACGGCGAGCGTGACCCAGCGACCCTCATCGGCCGCGGCGACCGTGACCGTCGATCCGGCGGGAGCGAGGCGCACGGCATTGGCGACGAGGTTGGCGGCGGCACGGTGGATGGCCTGCCCGTCGCCCCGCACCGGCAGCTCGAGGGTGGGGACGTCCGCCGTGAGGTCGAGCCCGTTGGCCTCCGCCGCAGCGCCGAACTCCTCGACGAGGTCGTTCACCACGGCGACGAGGTCGACGTCCTCCCGCCGGATCTCGCGGGTGCCGTGGCGGGCGTAGAGCAGCAGGTCGTCCACGAGCGTGGACATCCGTTCGGCGGAGCGACCGACGACCTCGCCGACCGAACGGAGATCCTCGGCGGACGCATCCGGATCGTCGAGAGCGACATCGATGTTGGTGCGGATCACCGCGAGCGGGTTGCGCAGCTCGTGGCTCGCTTCGTGGATGAACTCGCGCTGCGACTCGAACGCATCGTCGATGCGACCGAGCATCCCGTCGAACGTGTCGGCCAGCTCCTTGAGCTCGTCCTCGGGGCCGTCGAGCTCGATCCGCCTCGACAGGTCGGTCGCCTCGATCTCCTTCGCGACGTCGGAGATGCGCCGGACGGGACGCAGCACGAGACCGGCCACGAACCAGCCGACGAAGAGGCTCCCGACGAACAACAGCCCCAGCGCACCGAAGGCGTACGTGCGGAGCTGGTCGAGGGCCTGCTCGTTGACGGCGCGTTCGAAGAGGAGGAGGTAGTCGGGCTGTTCGGTCTCCACCGTCGCGATCCCGACGCGACCCTGCTGGTCCTCGAAGATCGCGACCCATTCCTCGGTGCGGGAGACGTTCTGCCGCTCCAGGCTGCGTGCCACGCCGGCATAGATGAGGCCGACGACGACGGTCGCCAGTCCGAAGAGCAACACGGAGTAGAGCACCGTCAGCCGGAACCGGATCGATCCCGCCCAGCCGTGCAGACGCGGTGCGGCCTCGGTCATCCGCTCGGCTCGGCTTCCGACGGGTCGGTGTCGGGATCCACAAGGCGGTAGCCCGACCCGATCACCGTCTCGATCAGTTGCGGCTCGTCGTCGAGCGAGAGCTTCCGTCGCAAGGTGCCGACGGTGACCCGCACCGTGTTCGTGAACGGGTCCGCGTGTTCGTCCCAGACATGCTCGAGCAGGTGCTCCTGCGAGAGCACCTGATCGACGTGGGCCATGAAGTAGCGCAGCAGGGCGAACTCCTTGGCCGTCAGTTCGAGATCACGACTGCCGCGGCGGGCGCGATGCTTCGTGTCCTCCAGCTCGATGTCGCCGACGACCAGCGTGGAGCCGCTCCTCGCCGCCTCGCGACGCAGCAGCGAACGGACGCGGGCAGTGAGCTCGCCGAACGCGAACGGCTTGACCAGATAGTCGTCCGCGCCATGGTCGAGACCACCGATGCGGTCCTCGACGGAGTCACGCGCGGTCAGCATCAGCACGCGGGGCGCCTCACCCCCGGGCGGATCCACGCGGAGCCGCTCGCACACCTCGAGGCCGTCCATGTCGGGCATCGTGAGGTCGAGGCAGACCAGGTCGTACGGCACGAGCGCCGCTTTCTCGAGCGCCTCGATGCCGCCGTTGGCCGTGTCGACGGCGTAGCCCTCGCGGCGCAGGCCGCGCGCGACCGCGTCGGCGAGTTCGACCTCGTCGTCGACAACCAGGATCCGCATCGACGAGACGCTACCTGTCGGCGTCTTTCGGTTGCGCTTATCGTGCGCCAGGTTGACTGCCAGGTCTGCCACGGTGGTGACCGCACCACAACCGGGCGAAAGCTCGTGTGAAGGACAGGGTGAAGGAGCCCAGATGAGCGAGAACAGCGAGGATCTGCCGTCGCTCGAGCGAGCGTTGGTGGAATTACGACGGGTGATCGTCGGCCAGGAACGGCTGATGGAGCGCCTGCTCGTGGCCCTCGTGGCGGGCGGTCATTGCCTGCTGGAGGGCCCACCCGGCCTGGCGAAGACGCTCGCCGTGCGCACACTCGCGGACACGACCGGCGGGTCGTTCGCCCGTGTGCAGTTCACGCCGGACCTGCTCCCCGCCGACATCACCGGCACCCGGATCTACCGGGCCTCGACCGAGCAGTTCGACGTCGAGCTCGGACCCGTGTTCGCGAACTTCGTGCTCGCGGACGAGATCAACCGGGCGCCCGCCAAGGTGCAGTCCGCCCTGCTCGAGGTCATGGCGGAACACCAGGTGACGATCGGCGGACAGGCCCACACCGTGCCATCACCGTTCCTCGTGCTGGCCACGCAGAACCCGATCGAGTCCGAGGGCGTCTACGCGCTGCCGGAAGCGCAGCGCGACCGCTTCCTGATGAAGGTCGTCATCGACTACCCGACACCGAACGAGGAACTGGAGATCGTCCGCCGCATGGGAGTCGATCCGCCGAGCGCGCACCAGGTGCTGAGCCCCGAGATCGTCCTCGATCTCCAGCGCCAGGCCGACGCCGTGATCGTGGACCAGGGCACGCTCGACTACGCGGTGAACCTCGTGATCGCCACGCGCGACCCCGGCCACCACGGGCTCCCCGACCTCGTCGGCATGATCGAATACGGCGCGAGCCCCCGTGCGTCGCTCGGACTCATCGCGGCGGGCAAGGCGATGGCCCTGCTACGAGGGCGCGACTATCTCGTCCCCCAGGACGTGTTCGACGTGGCACCGGACGTCCTCCGCCATCGGCTGGTGCTCTCCTACGAGGCACTCGCCGCGGACCTCGACGTCGAGCAGGTGCTGGTGCGACTACTCTCCACCATCCCGGCGCCGATGGTGTCGCCCACCACGCAGGACCCGGGCCGGCCCCACACCACGGACGTGCCGACCGCGTGAACCCGGCCCTCTCCCTCCGAGCGGACGATGATCCGGCGCGCACCCGGGAGGTCCTGCGCCGGCTCGAGCTCGACGTGACCCGGCGCCTCGACGGCCTGCTCCAGGGCGACTATCGGGGCCTCGTCCCCGGCCTCGGAAGCGAACCCGGCGAGGCCCGGGCCTACTCCCCCGGCGATGACGTCCGCCGCATGGACTGGAACGTGACGGCGCGCATGAGCGACCCCCACGTGCGCGAGTCGATCGCCGATCGTGAGCTGGAGACCACCGTGCTGGTGGACCTCGCGCCCAGCCTCGACTTCGGCACGATCCGCCACACGAAGGCAGAGCTCGCTGTCGCCGCCGTCGCTGCGATCGGGCTGTTGACCGATCGGCTCGGCAACCGTCTCGGCGCCATCGTCCACGACGGAGCCCGACTGCACGACGTCCGCCCCGGCTCCGGTCGTCGCCACATGATGGCCGTGCTGCATCGCCTCGCGACCTCGGAGCCGCAGGCGGGCACCAGCACCCTCGCCGCCGGTCTGCACCGGCTGGCGAGTCCGGCTCGGCGCGGCGGACTCGCCGTCGTCATCTCCGATCTCCTCCGCCCCGGGTGGGCCGATCCGCTGCGCGCGGTGACCCTGCGCCACGAGACGCTCGTCATCGAGGTCGTCGATCCCCGCGAGCTCGAGCTCCCGAACGTCGGCCTCATCGAACTGCGCGACACCACCACCGGCCGCATCGTGGAGGTCGACACCCGCAAGGCCAAGGTGCGGGATCGATTCGCGGAGGCAGGCCGTGAGCGACTCGCCGACCACGCCCGCGACGTGCGGGCTGCCCGTGCGGACCATCTCGTGCTGCGCACCGACCGCGACTGGGTGATCGATCTCGCCCGGTTCGTCGACCAACGGCGCCGCCGCCGACGGGCCGCCACCACGGCGGTGCACTGATGCCGGACATCGACTTCGACCATCCGGTCCGTCTGTGGCTTCTCCTCGGCGTCGGCCTCCTGCTGCTCGTCTATGTGGGCGTCCAGCGCCAGCGGGGTCGCTACGCGCTGCGCTTCTCCGACACGTCGTTGCTCGACAGCGTCGCGCCGAAGCGGCCGGGATGGCGGCGCCATCTGGTCGCCGTCCTGTTCCTCGCATCGATCGGCATGATGACCGCAGCGTTCGCCGGCCCGCACCGCGAGGTCATTCCGTTCCGGGCGACGATCATTCTCACGATCGACACGTCGTTCTCGATGGAGGCCAACGACGTGCAGCCAACCCGGCTCGATGCGGCGAAGCAGGCGGCGCTCG
>BQJV01000269.1 GCA_021604885.1 Acidimicrobiales bacterium | reverse complement strand
TGGCATCGCGCCTGCGCCGTTTCGCAACCCCGCGGCCCTCGCCATGGAGTGGGCGACGCTCGACCGCCGCTTCCCGAACCGGATCATCGGCGGCATCGGCCATGGCGTCCCCGACTGGATGGACCGAATCGGCGAGAAGGTCGACTCCCCCGTCACCCTCTTGCGTGAGACGATCGAGGCCACGAGGGCGGTCCTGGCCGGACCCACGAGCTACACCGGCCGCTACATCTCGATCGCGAACGTCGAGCTGCGGTTCCCGCCGCTCGGCCGCGTGCCTATCGTCGCGGGCGTGACGGGGCCGAACTCGCTCGAGCTGAGTGGCGAGGTGGCGGACGGCACGCTGATCGCCGAAGGTCACGACGCGGCACAGATCCGCGCCGCCCGCGAACGCATCGACGCCGGACGGGCCCGCGCCGGTCGGACCGTTGCGCACGACCTCACGGTGTTCGTCGGCTTCTACTGCGGCGACGTGACACAGCTCCCGCCCCCACCGGAGGATGTCCCGGACGGCTACGTCATCGTGGGCCCGACACCGAAGGCGCTCATCCCCGAGTTCCAAGCCATCCTCGACACCGGGCTGGATTCGATGGTGCTGATTCCGTTCGCCGACCCGGTCGGTCAGCTCGAAGTCTTCCGCCGGCAGATCGAACCGGCGTTCAGGCCGGGGGCGGGCTGAATCCGTCGGGCACGATCACGTCCGCCGCTGACAGGTCGCCGACCTTGTCGACGCCGATGCCGCGCATCGTGGCGTCGATGCCACCGCGGAGGATGTCGAGCACGTTCTCGACGCCGGCCTGGCCATTGGCGGCGAGACCCCACAGGTAGGCGCGGCCGATCAGCACCGCGTCGGCGCCGAGGGCAAGGGCCTTGACGACATCGGACCCGCGACGCACACCGCCGTCGAGGAGGACCTCCACGTCGTCACCGACCGCAGCGGCGATCTCGGGCAGGACCCGGATGGATGCGGGGGCGCCGTCGACATTGTTGCCCCCGTGGTTCGACACGGAGATCGCGGAGGCGCCGGCATCGACCGCGCGGCGAGCCTCGTCGGCCCGCACGACGCCCTTCACCATGAACGGGCCGTCCCACTGCGAACGCAGCCAGGCGACGTCGTCCCACGTGGGGGGCGGCGTGCCCATCCAGGTGCCGTAGGCCTCGAAGAACAGCGGCGGCGTGTCGTCGCCCGTCACGAAGTTCGGCACCCGCAATCGGGGAATTTGGCCGGCCTTCACCCACGACCACGCCCAACGGGGCCGGGCGATGACGTCCAGCGCGTGCGGGGCGAGCTCCTTGACACTGAACGACTGCGGAATCGCCGGACTGCCCCAGTCCCGACCATGCGAGAACGACCAGTCGAGGGTGAGGATCAGACCCTTCGCGCCGGCGGCCTTCGCCCGGCCGATGCGGGCGAGCATCGAATCGCGATCACCGGCCCAGTAGATCTGGAAGGAGAGGTTGTCGTTGGCTTCGGAGACCTCTTCGATCGGCTTCGACGCAAACGAGCTTAGCCCGACCGGGATGCCCCGATTCGCAGCAGCGCGGGCCACGGCGACCTCACCGTGCGGGTGAACCGCCTGCACGCCCGTGGGCGAGATCATGACCGGTATCGATGCCGGCTGACCCATGATGGTGACGTCCATCTGCCGTTCGGCGGCCTGACCCGCGGTGACCGGCCGGAAGCCGATCTCGTCGAACGCCGACACGTTGTCGCGCATCGACAGGCCGGCCTCCGCGCCGGCGATCAGAGCGCCGTAGACCGACTTCGGGATGCGCTTCTTCGCCCGCTCCTGCGCGACGGCGACCGTTTCGAACCAGGGATTTGCCACACGAGAACGGTACCGGCGACCGGCCGGATCGCGCTCCTCGCGCAAAACGGCGAACGCCGCACTCCGAGGAGCGCGGCGTTCGGACCGGAATTCGTTTCGACTATTCCTCTTCGTCGAGTCCGTCGATGACGTCCTTGGCCTTGTCGACGGCCGAATCGACCTTGTCGTCGTGCTCGTCGGGCACCTTGTCCTTGATGACCTCGGCGGCCTTGTCGAGTCCGTCTTCGACCTTGTCGGCGTTGCCGCCGATGAGGCCCTTCAGCTTGTCGAGAATTCCCATGGTGGGGCTCCTGTGTCGATGGTGTCTCCCTGACGATGGTCAGGAAGGGCCGTGGCAGGCTACACGGCTAACGTCGCCCCCGCCGGGGAACACCCGGACACGGGGAGGGAGCGCCGATGCCAGGACCGTTGGAAGGGATCACCGTCGTCGACATGACGCAGGTGATCGCGGGGCCGATGGCCTGCATGCTGCTCAGCGACCTCGGCGCCGACGTCGTCAAGGTCGAGCCACCGGACTTCGGCGACCTGACCCGCCTCGCCCAGTTCGCGAAGGGCGGACTCAACAGCTCGGTCGTCAACAACAATCGCGGCAAGCAGTCGATCCAGGTGGACATCCAACAGCCGGCGGGTCGCGATCTCGTGCTCGACCTGATCAAGGACGCGGATGTGGTCGTGCAGAACATGCGGCCCGGTGTGATGGAGCGGCTCGGCGTCGGCTGGGAGGGCGCCTCGGCCGTGAATCCGGACATCATCTACTGCTCGATGTCCGGTTACGGCGCCAGCGGGCCGTATGCCGATCGGGCCGTCTACGACCCGATCATCCAGGCGATGGCCGGCTACGTGGCGCTCCAGGTGAACCCCCAGGTGCCGATCCCGGACCTCGTGCGCAACGGCGTGGTCGACAAGGCCGCTGCGTTCATGGCCGCGCTGGCCATCACGTCGGCGCTGTACGCCCGGGGCGAGGGCAAGGGAGGCCAGCACATCGAGCTGTCCATGCTCGACATCGCCGTCCAGTTCCTCTGGCCCGACGGCGGGATGGCCGACACGATGCTCGACCCCGATATCCCCCCGGGGCTGCGACTCAGCGAGATCTACACGCTCAGCCAGTGCGCCGACGGCCATGTCGTCTACTTCGTCATCACCGACGGCCAGTTCCAGGGGCTGTTCCGGGCGTTGGGGCACGACGAATGGATCGAGACCTACGGCACCACGGCGCTGCGCGACGGCAAGCAGGAGGAGATCGGCGGCCTGCTCGGCAACGCGTTCCTCGAGTGGAAGGTGTCGGATCTCCTGCCCCGCATGCACGAGCACTCGGTGCCGTGCGGCCACGTGAACCAGATGGAGGACCTGCCGACTGATCCGCAGATCGTGCACGCCGGCACCTTCGTCGAATGGGAGCACGAGACGGCCGGGCGCATCCGCAGCCCGCGCATGTCGGCGGTCTTCGGTGGCACGCCCGTCGAGTTCAAGGCGTCCGCTCCCCTGCTCAACGAGCATGTCGACGAGGTGCTGGAGCGCATCGGCATCACCGAGGAACAGAAGGCCGAGCTGCTGGCCGCCGGCGTCATCAAGGACTCCTGAAACGGACACGATCCGACGGGTTGGTACCCTGGTGGACATGACCTACGGCGATCTCGACCTCCGTCCCGTTGCCGAGCTGGACGACACCACCCGCGGCGACTTCGTCGTGCGCGTCTACCAGCACCTGGTGGCCGCCATTGTCGTGTTCGCGGGCATCGAGGCGTTGTTCCTGAACACGCCGATCGCCGAGGGCATCTTCGACTTCGCCACGAGCGGAGGGATGAGCTGGCTGCTCATCCTCGGCCTGTTCATGGTCGGCCAGTGGATCGTCGCCAACTCCGCGGCAGACCTGCTCAACCCGCAGAAGCAGTACGCCGCCCTGTTCGGCAGCGCCGCGCTCTACGCGGTCCTGTTCGCGCCGATGCTGCACTACGTCTTCCGCTACCGCAGCGACGGCGGCACCACCGTCGCCGCGGCCGGGCTCATCACGGCGATCGCGTTCGCCGGTCTCACCGTGGTCGGCTTCGTCACCCGCAAGGACCTCTCGTTCCTTCGCCCGATTACGATGTACGGCTTCGTGTGCGCCGGCGTGTTGATCCTGGGCGCCATCCTGTTCGGCTTCAACCTCGGCGTGTGGTTCTCCGTCGCGATGATCGCCCTCTCGGGCGTCGCGATTCTGTGGCAGACCCAGACCATCATCCGGAAGTTCCCGAGCCAGGCCCATGTGGCCGCGGCGCTCGGGCTCTTCTCTTCCGTGATGACGATGTTCTGGTACGTGCTGCGCCTCTTCGTCGGCCGCGACTGAGCCTCACGCCGCGAGGGCGACCTCCAGCGCTTCGCCCACCGTCGACACGAGATGGATCGTGATCTCGTCGCGCACCGTCTCGGGGATGTCGTCGACATCGCGGCCGTTGGCGATCGGCAGGATCACGTCGGTGACGCCGGCCCGGTGGGCAGCGAGCACCTTCTCCTTCACGCCGCCGATCGGCAGCACACGACCCTGCAGCGTGACCTCGCCGGTCATCGCGACATCGCCGCGCACGCGCCGGCCGGTCAGCAGGCTCACGAGAGCGACGGTCATCGTGACGCCGGCCGACGGGCCGTCCTTCGGCGTCGCGCCGGCCGGGAAGTGCACATGGATCCGTCGGTCGTCGGGAAGGTCGATGCCGATCTGCTCGGCGTTGGACCGCAGATAGCTCAGCGCGATCTGGCCTGATTCCTGCATCACGTCGCCGAGCTGGCCGGTGAGGGTCAGCCCCTCCCCCGGCATGACGGCGGTCTCGACGAACAGCACATCGCCACCGGCCCCGGTGACCGCGAGACCCGTGGCCACGCCCGGGTCCGCCGTGCGTTCACCGGGATCCTCGCGCAGGGCCGGTCGCCCGAGGGCATCCTCGAGCTCGGCCTCGTCGATCACGATCGGCGTGGCGTCGCCCGTCGCGACCTTGGTCGCGGCGCGGCGCACCAGCCGGTCGAGTCGGCGTTCGAGGGAACGCACGCCGGCCTCGCGGGTGTAGTCGCCGACGATCGTGCGGACGAGATCGTCGTCTACCACGACCTCGTCGGGCCCCACGGCGTTCTGCTCAAACACCCGGGGGAGCAGATGATCTCGGGCGATCTCGATCTTCTCGTCCTCGGAGTAGCCGCGGAGTGCGATCACCTCCATGCGGTCGAGGAGCGGAGCCGGCAGGCGCTCGATCTCGTTGGCGGTCGCGATGAACACCACATCGCTCAGGTCGAGGTCGACTTCCAGATAGTGATCGCGGAACGTGTCGTTCTGCTCCGGGTCGA
>BQJV01000268.1 GCA_021604885.1 Acidimicrobiales bacterium | reverse complement strand
CGGCGAGCGCACGTTGGAGGCGGCGTTCGGCCGTGGCCGGCGTGAGACGGGCGCGCATCGCTTCCGAGAAGACGGCAGAGCGGTTGTCGCTGTGCTTCGCGTCGTACATCGCGGTGTCGGCGTCGCGCAGGACGTCCTCGGGCTCGTCGGTGATGTCGCCGAACGCCACGCCGATGCTCGCGGAGATCCCGATCTGGTCGGCACCCAACTCGAACGGCGTCTCGATGACGCCGACGAGGTCCTTGGAGAAGCGGACTGCGACCTCGGCGGTCTGCGGGGCCGGATCGATGATGACGAACTCGTCGCCCGCGTAGCGAGCGACCCAGCGATCGTCCCCGGCGGTGCGTCGGAGCCGTTCACCGACGGCGACCATCAGGCGATCGCCGACCTCGTGACCGTAGGTGTCGTTCACAGCCTTGAAGCCGTCGAGATCGATGAAGAGGACGGCCGCCTTGGTGTGATGGCGCCGCGCGACGCGGAAGGCCTCGGGGAGGACCTCCCGGAGATGCCGACGGTTCGGCAGGCCGGTGAGCGAGTCGTGCAGCGACAGGTGGGTGAGTTCGCGTTGAGCGCCGACAGCATCGCGATACCGACGAAAGGCGAAGACCGACGCACCGAGTGGAATGACGGTCGTGAGCGCGATGATCCCGTTGGCGTTGATGCCGCTGCGGTCGGCGATGCGATCGAGCACCGCGTCCGGCACGGCGAAGGCGATCGCCAACACGCACAGGATCGTGCCGAACACGACGATCCAGGCGAGGTCGGTGCCGGCCTTGTGTTCCGTCTCGACGAGATGGTCGACGCGGAGGGCGTTCTGCGACGACTCGGGTTGTCGGCCCACGTCCTACCTCCTCGGTCGACTCGCGCACGGATGGCGAAGGCTCACCCCTTCCCGTCGGCCGCAGGCCCATGGGTCTTGAGTCTCCCGGCATCGAGACGATGCCCCGACCGAGCGGCCTCGGGCGCGGTCGGTACTGGAATCAGCGGTGCGAGGGACTCGCTCGACGGGGGGAGCCGAGGAGGGCGACGAGAAGGCGCGCGTAGTGGTACGCCAGCCGGAACGGCCGCTGTGACGGAACGCCGCCGGCTCGCTCCCGCATCAGCGTCGGGACCTCGACGACGCGGTAGCCGGCCCGACAGGCGTTCACGAGGGTCTCCACGCTGTCCATGTATTCGACGGGATACTCCGTCGCGAAGACGGTGAGGAGCGGGCCCTGCACGGCCCGGAACCCGGAGGACGTGTCAGTGAACCGTTGGCGGGTCAGCGCCCGCACACCGAGGCGGAGGAGCCCCATCGCCGCCCCGCGGCTCCGCCCAACGTCGTAGCCACCCGCCGCGAATCGACTCCCGACCGCCATGTCGGCGCCGTTGTCGAGCGCGGTGAGGAGCACCTGGATCTGGTCCGCTTGATGCTGTCCGTCGGCGTCGAACTGGACGGCCCGCTTGAACCCGTTGTCCGCCGCGTACCGGTAGCCGGCTCGCAACGCGCCACCGATGCCGAGGTTGAAGGGGAGCGCGACACAGGGAACGCCGGCGCCGCGGGCCACCGAAGCGGTGCGATCGGCGCTGCCGTCGTCGACGACCACGATCGCGAGATCCGGGGCGACGTCGGCCAGCTCGGCAAGGACAGCCGGCAGCGTTTCCTCTTCGTTGAACGCGGGGATGACGACGATCGCGTCGGCGCCGGCCCCGGCACTCATCCGGCCGACTCGCTGATCTCCTCGTGGTACTCCTCTTCGACGTTGACCTCCCACACGTCGTGTGTCGTACCGGAGACGAGGTTCTCCACCGTCAGCATGGCGGTGTACATCGAGTGGTCCTGGTTGTTGTACCGATGCATGCCGTTGCGCCCGACGGGGTGGACGTTCGCGGCATGCTCGGCGAGCCAGGCGCGAAGGGTGTCGACATTGTCGCGATAGGTCGCGTCGTACATCGGGTACGCCTTGGGCATCCGGACGACGTAGCCCTTCTCGACCCGGCCCTCGCTCAGCAGTCCGAGCTCGATCATCTCGCGGGTACCGCGCTCGATGAGCGCCGCATCGTCGCTCACCCAGAGGTCGTCGCCCTCGTTCACGAAATACTCGAGGCCGAGGCACGTCTTGCCGGGTTCGGGGATCATCTCCGGTGACCACGACCCGAAGTTCTGGATCCGCCCGACGGAGACTTCGGGCGCATGGATGTAGATCCAGTTGTCCGGGAAGCCGTCCTCCTCCGGGACGACGAGCGCCACGGTGAGGAAGTCCCGGAAGTCGAGTGACTTGGCCGCGAGCTGGATGTCCTCGGGCGCAGGCGGGTCCATCGCCTGGACGAGACGGGGAATCGGCATCGACGAGATGACCTCGGTGCACGCATGCTCGACCGGGCCGTCGGGACCGTCGGTGATCACGTGGGTCGCTCGTCCACCGTCGTGGCGGATCCGGGTGACAGGTTGACGGAAGTGGACGTCGCTTCCCTGTTCGAGCACCAGATCGTGACAGCGTTCCCACATCATCCCGGGGCCGTGACGGGGATACTCGAACTCCTCGATGAGGCTCGTGATGTCCTTCTGGTTGCGGCTGGGTGTGATCGCGTTCCAGATCGCACCGAAGAGGCTGAGGTTCTTGATGCGTTGGGCCGCCCAGTCGGCCTCGAGCTCGTCTGCGGGCACGCCCCACACCTTCTCGGTGTAGGTCTTGAAGAACGTGCGGTACAGCCGCCACCCGAACCGCGCCGCCACGTAGCCCTCGAACTTCGACTGGTCCTCGGGCGGCCGGAAGCGGACCCACACGTAGGAGAGGACGCACCGCAGCGCCTCGATGATGCCGAGGTTCCCGAGTGCGTTGAAGGCCTTCAGCGGGTAGTCGTAGAACTTGCCCTGGTAGTAGATGCGGCTCATGCGGGGCCGCAGGAGGAAGTCCTCGTCCGGCAGGATCTCGTGCCAGAGATCCTGGACGGGTTTCACCTTCGTGAAGAACCGGTGGCCGCCGATGTCGAAGCGCCAGCCGTCTCGTTCCGCGGTCTGGGAGATGCCGCCCACGATGTCGGTGGCTTCGAGGACCGTCGCCGTGCGACCGGCCTTGCCGAGCTCGTAGGCCGCGGTGAGCCCGGCGGGGCCCGCACCGATGACGACGGTACGAGCCGCCATGTCCTTCGTCGTGTCCTCGCCCATCGCAGCGCCCCCTCCCCGGGGCCGCCGGATCTTACCCGCATTCGCGGTTCGGCCCATCGCCCGCGCGACACTCGGCGAATGGAGATCACGTGCCCCCGTTGCGCCACCACCACTGACGTCGACTTCTACGGTCCGTGCGCCTCGTGTCGGGACGAACTGCGCGCCACGATGGGCGCCGACGGCGTCGCCGCGGCCGAAGCCGTGGAGTACGAGCCGAAGATGAACGTCACCCCCAACGCCGTCGCCCTGAAGGACGACTGAGCCGCACCGCATTCTCCGAAGAAGTCGCCGCAGATGTTGCGGGTGTCAGACACCAGATGTTGCGGGTGTCAGACACCAGATGTTGCGGGGACACCAGATGTTGCGGGGACACCAGATGTTGCGGGGACAAGGAAGAGACCCCGAGTAGCCTCCCGGCTTTCACCGGTCAACTCCTCGGGGCCTCGTGTCGGCTCCTTCACCTGGCGTGTGGCCACTCCCGTCGGGGTGTCCTGCCATATGGGGCCCTCCCTTGCGGGGGTGGCCCTGATCCCCGGTCCCGAACGTCTCGGTCCCGTGACTCTGAATCAACCGTCGTACCTGGCGGTACCGGTCCGCTCCGACCCGCTGCCACCCCCGTCGGAGTGACCTCGTCTCGGTGCGACCCTGACACGTACCTGCCTTCGGGTGTGTTCCCCCTCCCGGCCTCGCACCCCACGGTGCGCTCCTGACGGTGGCGGACCCTCCGGCCGGCGCTGCGTCCCCGTCGCTCCCGGTGCCCCCGTCAGGACGCTCCGTTCGCTCCGGTTCGACACCTCCGTGCCTCCGGTCGACCCGCCGGCTCCCTCTCGGGCTCCGGCCTGATCTTGCCGTGTCTCTGCGCTCGCTCCGCCCCCGAGGAACCCGACCCGACCCTCCGGGCTTGCGCCCTTCCTGTCGTCTCGGCGTCCCGGAGACCTCGCTCCTGCGTCGACAAGAGGCATCCTGCGACCGACCGGGGCGGCGGTCAAGAGGTGACGGGGAAATCCCCAGGGAACCCTGGGAAACCCACCGGATATCCCCAAGTCAGTCGGCGTTCTCCACAGCTCCGACCACAGCCGAGCGGGCCGCCGGCGGCTCGGGAAGGACGAATTCGGCGTATCGGTCCGCATGCCCGATGACGTCGTCCACGTACGCGGTCGAGTTGTTGTAGCCGAAGTAGGCGCTGCGCAGGTTGGCCCGACTCGACAGGTCCCCGCCGATGGCGCAGAGGTAGCGGCCGGCGCTGTAGGCGGCGTCGTACATGTTCTGCGGGTCGGCCCATCCGTCGCCGCTCCCGTCCCGACCCCGGTGACTCCAGGTCTCGGGGATGAACTGGAGCGGCCCGACGGCGCGGTCCCAGACATCGTCGCCGTCGAACACACCGTCATCCGTGTCCTCGATCGCTCGTACACCGGGGCCGCCGTCGAGCGGAATGCCGATGATGGGACGGTCGACGCGCCCATCGGCGCGCAGGGTCCGCCCGCCATAGCGACCGTGCCAGCTCTCGATGCGGGCCACACCGGCGATCATCCACCAGCGGGCGTTGCAGCTCGGCCACACGTCGGCGAGCAGATCCTCGGCGTTGAGATACGCATCGAGCGCGACGACGGAGAGGTCGAGGCCGGGAATGCCGGCAGTCCATCGCGCGCTGCGAACGGCCGCGGCGGCGGCATCGACCTCGGCCAGCAGTGCGGGCACCGCACCCTCGCGATCGGCGATGACCTGCGACGTCGACTCGATCTCCGCGGTGAGTTCGACCTGACGGGCCAGCAGGTCCAGCTGCTCACGCTCGGTCGAACTCTGGCGGGAGAGGAGCTCGTCTCGGGTCGAGAACTGGACCTCGTCGACCCGCTGGCTCAGCTCGGTCGACCGGGCGGCGTCCGTCGCGAGGCTCGCGTCGTCGAGCCCGACCAGCTCATCCGTCCCGAAGTTGAGGAAGCGGTCCAGCGCTCGGGCCTGCAGGATCAGTTCGACCTCGGCGAGTCGATCATCCAACGCGGCGAC
>BQJV01000267.1 GCA_021604885.1 Acidimicrobiales bacterium | reverse complement strand
CGCTCGTTGTGGGCCATCTGTCCGGTGCCGACGGACTCCCGGCTGATCGAGACGATCTCCACGTCGTGGCCGTTCGCGGCCATGACCCGCTGGAGCCAGTGGCCGGTGACCTCCGCGGGATCGGCGATGATCGCCGGGGTGACCGTTCCTTCTGACGCAACCATGGCGGCACTCTACGATCCGAACATGAACTTCACCGGATTCCCCCCGACCGGCATGGCCTTCCTCACGACGCTCGGCACCCGGAACCGTGAGTGGTTCCAGGCGAACAAGAAGCAGTACGACGCGGAGGTCGCTCAGCCGGCGAAGGACTTCGTCGACGCGATGACCGCACGCCTCCAGGACGCGGTTTCGCCGCTGATCGTCGGCCAGCCCAAGACCAACGGGTCGATCGCGCCGATCAACAACGATCTGCGGTTCAACCCGGACGCCTCGCCGTACAAGGATCATCTGTTGTTGAAGTGGTGGCAGGGTGACGACAAGAAGCGCGCGCCGACGTTGCACATCCGCCTCTCGGAGTCCACGGTCGGGTTCGCATCGGGCATGGTGATCTCCGACGTCGACGCTTGGCGGCGCGCCGTCGGCGAGGACTCCGGCGCGGCGCTCCAGGACGCCATCGACACGCTGGCGGCGTCCTACGACCTCGACCTTGCCGGCCAGGCGTTGAAGAAGGTCCCCAAGCCATGGCCGGAGGACCACCCTCGCGGCGATCTGCTCCGCCACAAGATGTTCCAGGTGCGCGCGCCGATCCCCATGCCCGCGTCGGTCAACACGGCTGCGTTCGCGGACTGGTGCACGGCACGGCTCGCCGAATACGCCGACGTCCACCACTGGCTCGTCGAGCACCTCACCTGACCAGACCAGACCAGACCCACCGTCCCCCGGGCAAACACGCAATCTCTGGTCACGAAAGGGTCGACTCGAGCCCCTGCTCAGCACGAACAACGACCCTTTCGTGACCAGAGATCGCTCGGGTGGGTGGGCCGGCGGGGGTCGGTCAGGCGCGTCGGATGTTGGTGAGGATGGCGTCGCGCATCTCGAGCCAACGCGGTCGCGGGAGATCGTGGCCCATGTCGCCGAACATCAGCAGCCGCGAACCCGGGATCGCCCTGGCGGTCGTGATGCCGCCGGACGGCTTGACCAACGGGTCCTGGAGACCGTGGACGACCAGCGCCGGCACGGTCACCTTGCCGAGCCGCGCGGTGCGGTCGGGGCTGCCCGCGATCGCCGCGGTCTGGCGGGCGACACCCGCGGGGGTGAAGCTGCGGCTGACACCTTCCTGGCCGCGCTTGCGGTGTTCTTCCTCGTCGAAGTGCTCACCGCTGATCGCGCGGAACATGGTGACCGATTCGTCCACTGCGTTTTCGAGCGTGGGTGCCGGACGCCGGCCGAGCTTGGCCATCAGCGAGAACGCGATTCCGCCGTTCTTCTTGTCGCCGGTGTTGCTCATGATCGAGCAGATGCTGCGCACCTTGGACGGGTGGTTGATCGCCATGGCCTGGGTGATCATGCCGCCCATCGACGCGCCGACGACGTGGGCCGGGCCGGTGCCGAGCGCCTCGAGCAGCGCGGCCGCGTCCGCCGCCATGTCCTCGACTGTGTAGCCGACGTCCTTCAGCGCCTTTCGGCGGAGCATGGCCATCAGCACCTTGTTCTGGCTGGGCGGATCCCACTCGGTCTGGGTGGAGAGGCCGATGTCGCGGTTGTCGAACCGGATGACCTGATAGCCCTCGTCCACGAAGAGGTCGACGAACTCCTCCGGCCAGTCGATGAGCTGACCGGCGAGACCCATGACGAAGAGGATTGGCTCGCCTTCGCCGCGGACGTCGTATTCGAGGGTCATGCCGGTGGAGACGTCGATTGAAGCCATGACGTTCGAGCGTAGGCCCGCTCGGCGGGTTCGTCACCACGCCGTCGGGGGCGGACGCGCCGCGCCCGATCAGTCCGCCAGCGCGGGGTGGTTCCGGAAGTGCTCCAGCGCCTCGGGGTTCGCGAGCGCCTCGGTGTTTCGCACCTCGTTGCCGTGGACGACCGCGCGCACGCCCAGCTCGACGATCTTGCCGCTGCGGGTGCGGGGGATCTCGGGGACCTGTCCGATGACGGCCGGGACATGGCGCGGTGTCGCACCGGCGCGGACCTCGGCCCGGATCGCGGCCTCGAGGTCGTCGTCCAGTGTGCGGCCCTCCTCGAGGACGACGAAGAGCACCACGCGGGTGTCGCCGTCGACCTCCTGGCCGATCACGATCGCCTCGACGATCCCCGGCACCTTGTCCACCTGGCGATAGATCTCCGCCGTGCCGATACGGACGCCGCCGGGGTTCAGCGTCGCGTCACTCCGACCGTGGATGACGACGCCGCCCTGCTCGGTCCACTCGGCGAAGTCGCCCTGGTGCCACACACCCGCGATCCGCTCGAAGTACGCGGCGTGGTAGCGCTCGTCGCCCGGGTCGTCGTGGAACCCGAGCGGCATCGACGGGAAGGCGTTGCGGCAGACCAGCTCGCCCCGCACCCCTGGAGATACACGATTGCCGAGCTCGTCGGCGACGTCGATGTCGAGCCCGAGAGCGGGCCGCTGGATCTCGCCGGCGAGGACGGGGCTCGTCGGGTCGCCGAGCACGAGGCAGCCACAGAGGTCCGTGCCACCCGATATCGACGCGAGATGGAGGTCGGCCTTGATCCGTTCGTGGACGGTCACGAAGCCCTCGGCGACGAGCGTGGAACCGGTCGACGTCAGGGTGCGGAGCGCGGCGAGGTCGTGCGTGTCGGCGGGGGAGAGCGACGATTTCCCGAGCGCCTCGATGAACTTCGCGGACGTGCCGAAGAGCGTGATCCCGGTCTCGTCAGCCAGGTCGAAGAGGCGGTTGCCGTCCGGGTGGAACGGCGATCCGTCGTAGAGCACCAGCGTCGCCCCGCTCGCCAGGGCGGACGCGAGCCAATTCCACATCATCCACCCGGCCGTCGTGAAGTAGAAGACCCGGTCGCCGGGGCGGATGTCGCAGTGCAGCTGGTGTTCGACCAGGTGTTTCAGCAGCACCCCGCCGGTGCGGTGGACGATGCACTTCGGCTTGCCCGTGGTGCCGGAGCTGAAGAGGACGTACCAGGGGTGGTCGAACGGGAGGCGGACGAAGTCCGGCTCCTTCGGGTCGATACCGTCGACGAACGCATCCAGCGTCACCGCGTCGGGGACGTCACCCGTGCCGCCGTCCCCGACGAACGGAACGACCACCACCTGCTCGAGCGTGGGCAGCTGTGCCCGGATCTCGGCCAGCGGCTCCAATCGATCGTGGACCTTCCCGCCGTAGCGGTACGCGTCGCAGGTGAACAGCAGCGTCGGCTCGATCTGCCCGAAGCGATCGACGACGCCGTCCACGCCGAAGTCCGGCGACGTGGACGAGAACGTCGCGCCGATCGACGCCGCCGCGAGCATCACGGCGTACGTCTCCGGGATGTTCGGCAGCCAGACGACGACGCGATCGCCCTCGCCGACGCCGGCGCGCCGCATGGCGGCCTGGAGTTGTCCGACCATCGACCGGAGCCCGTCGCGGCTGATCGTGCGCCGGATCGATCCATCCTCGCTGTGGAAGACCATCGCCGGTTGCGGGCCCCTGTGGGCCAAGAGGTTCTCGGCGACGTTGAGGCGGGCATCGGGGAAGAACCGGGTGTCGGTGAGATGGTCGCCGGTGTCGATGACGCGTTCGCCCCGGTCGCCGACGACGCCGAGCCGATCCCAGGCCGCCGCCCAGAAGTCGGCCGGTTTGGTCACCGACCACGCGTGGAGTGTCTCGAACCCTTCGTGACCGACGGCGCGGGCGAACGCGGTCAGGTTCGCGGCCTCGGCCCGCTCCGGCGACGGCCGCCAGATCGGTTCAGCCATGGGCGTGGATCTTCGCGAGCAGGTCCGCGAAGATCGGCCCGCGTTGCACGCGGAAGGCCTCCTGCATGCGGCCGTCCATCGGCTCCCAGGTGTGCGCGTCCGTCACCCGGGCCCGGGATGTCTCGAACGTCGGTGCCCAGCTCGGATCGAGCAGCCAGGCGATCGCGATGATGTCCCAGATGACCCAGCTCCGGCCGACCGCGTCCACGTCGCGGTCGATCGGATTGTCGACATAGATCTGGTGCAGGAGATCGCCCAGCGTCCCGTGGCCCTTGAGCCAGCGGTCGGCGTCGGGCAGCGAGAAGCCGAGCACTTCGGCAACGTGATAGCCGGGTTGGTAGACGAGCGGAACGCTCGACTCGAACAGCACGTTGGTGGCGTGGCGGTCCTGGACGAGGTTGAAGCTGTCGTCGGCATGGGGCGCAGCGGACGGATAGCCGGCGAGGAAGATCACGACGATCTTCTCGGCGATCGACGGGTCCATGAGGAGGGCGGCGGCCACGTTCGTCGGCGCGCCGATGGTCGGGACGTAGAGCGGCCCCGAGCCGGCGTGGGCCCGTTCGATCAGATGGCGGGCCGCGTCGCTCTCGACGATGTCGGTCGGCGACTCCATGAAGCGGGTGCTGCCCGCCTTCACCGGCGGTGCGGCGGCGTCGATCGCGTCGAGCAGGCGATGGATCTCCGCTCGTGACCGCTCCTCGCCCTGCGAGGCGGGCCGATCGGCCGTCATCCGGGCGCGGCGTTCGGGTCCGATCGCCTCGGCCACGTACTCGAGGCGGGTACGTTCACCGCCCCGCTTGGTGGCCGCGGCATCGACCGCGTCGAAGTAGTGACCGTGACAGAAGGGCGCCGCGTGAACGCCCTCGATCGTGAGCTGCTCGGGCGACAACATCGCCCAGACGATGGCGAACTGGTCGTCGATCTCGTTGGCCGTGTCGGTGTCGATGACGACCCGAAGCGGGCCGTCCGGGCGGGCGGGCAGCGTCATCCCCGGCCACCGTAGCCGCCACCTTCGGGCTTCTTAACCAAGTTGTGGTCGCGAGACGACCACAACTCAACGCGGATCGGGTGGGGCCTCGGCGGCTTCGAGGTCTTCCGCTGCGGCGGCCCACTCGTCGGTCAGCCGAGCGGCGAGATCCTTTGCGGCGTCGTGGAGCGTCGCCAGCCGGTGGACCTCCTCGGGCTGGTCGTAGATCGCGGGGTCGGCGAGCTGATCGTGGAGCTCGATGACCTTCGCCTCCGCGATCTCGAGATCCTTCTCGAGCTTCCTGGTCCGCTTGCGGAGGTCGGCGG
>BQJV01000266.1 GCA_021604885.1 Acidimicrobiales bacterium | reverse complement strand
CTACGGCCACGGCACCGACGACGCCGCCAAACTCGGCGCGGCCGGCACGACCGCGGTCCTGCGGCGATCGGCCGGCTTCGCGCGGCCCTACCGCCGCACCGCAGTGGCGGCGATGGGTCTCCTGCTCGTGTGGACCCTCATGCTGCTCGCCGGGCCGCTCCTCGTGCGCCGGGGCATCGACGAGGGCATCGCCAAGGACGACGCCGGCCAACTCAACCTCTCGATCGTCCTCTACGTCGTCGTCGCCCTCGTCAGCTACTTCTGCTTCCGCTACGCGATCGTGCTCCTGGCGCGGTTCGGCGAGCTCTTCCTGCGCGACATGCGCAACCGGGTGTTCGCCCAACTTCTGCGCCAGTCGATGGCGTTCTACGACCGCGAAAAGGCGGGCGTGCTCGTCAGTCGGATGACGTCGGACGTCGACTCGCTCCAGGAGCTCGTCCAGTTCGGCCTGATCATGTTCACCAGCGCAGCACTGCTGCTGATCGGCAGCTCCGCTCTACTCCTCCTGCTCTCGTGGCAGCTCTTCCTGGTCTGCATGGTTGCGATGCCCGTGGTCGCGCTGGCGAGCGTGAAGTTCCAGCGCGACTCCAACAAGGCGTACCTCCTCGTGCGGGATCGGATCGCCGACACGCTGTCGGGTCTGCAGGAGGGCATCAGCGGCGTGCGGGTCGTGCAGGCCTTCGCCCGTGAGGACGTGGAGGCCAACCGGTTCTCCGCCGCGAACCAGGACCTCTACCGGACCCATATGGCCTCGGTGAAGATCCAGTGCTGGTACCTGCCGATCATCGAGTTCAGCGCGGCGGCGACCACCGCGCTGACCCTCGGCGTCGGCGGCTGGATGGTGCGAGACGGACGGATGACGCTCGGCACGGTCGTCGCCTTCATCCTCCTGCTGAGCACGCTCTTCGAGCCGGTCCAGCAGCTCAGCCAACTCTTCAACATGGTGCAGTCCGCCACGGCCTCGCTCAACAAGCTCTACGGACTCCTGGACGAGGAGGTCGAGATCGACGACCGCCCGGAAGCGGTCGAGCTCGACCCCCGTGTGCCGATCACGATCGACGGCGTGAGCTTCGCCTACGGCTCCGGTGACCCCGTCCTGTCCGATGTGGAGCTCGAGATCGCGGTGGGGGAGCGTGTGGCATTCGTCGGTCCGACCGGGGCGGGCAAGTCCACCCTCGCGAAGCTGATCGCCCGCTTCTACGACCCGACGTCGGGTGTCATCCGGATGGGCGACACGGATCTGCGCGACGCGTCGATCCGGTCGCTCCGCGAGGGCATCGTGGTGGTGCCCCAGGAGGGCTATCTCTTCTCGGGCACGGTGGCGGACAACATCCGCGTCGCCCGCCCGGAAGCAACGGACGATGACGTGAGCGACGCGCTCGCCCGTATCGGCGTGCTCCCGCGCTTCGACGCACTGCCCGACGGCCTCGCCACCGAGGTCGAGGAGCGGGGGAGTCGACTGTCGGCCGGCGAGAAGCAGCTCGTCTCCCTCGCCCGCGCCGCGCTCGCCGACCCGGCCGTGCTCATCCTCGACGAGGCCACGTCGTCAGTCGACCCCGGCACCGAGGCGATGGTCGAGACTGCGATGGAGACGTTGATGCAGGGGCGCACGGTGATCGCGATCGCCCATCGCCTGTCGACGTCCGAGCGCTGCGACCGGGTGGCCGTGGTGGCCGACGGTCGCCTCGTCGAGTTGGGCACGCACGACGATCTCGTCGCCGCCGGCGGCCACTACGCCGAGCTCTACGACGCCTGGGTGCGGGGCCTCGGCGAAGCGAGCTAGTCGACGTTCACGAACTGCCGTCGACCGGCTGCCACGGCGCCCGGTCGTCGCGGTCGGACACACACTCCTCGTTCTTCGCCGTGCCTGAGTCACGGAGCCAGGCCTCCGCCAGGGTCGCGGCGCACGGGTCAGCGAACACGACACCGTGCCCGATCTGCTCCCAGGTCAGGGGATAGACCGCACCGATGTATCCGGCCGCGTCCATCGACCCGCCGGGAGGGGTGATCGGGTCCAGCGATCCCGCCAGAACCAGCGCCGGCCCCAAGGTGGAGACCGGCTCGTTGAACGCCGGGTCGACCGGCTCGACCGGGAACCACGGGCACATGGACACCGGGGCGACGAGCAGCAGGGTCGCGTAGATGTCCGGGTCCGCGAACTCCTCGTCCCAGTCGGCCGCCTCGGCGAGGTTGCCGTTGTCGGCGCACTCGGTCGCCATGGCCATGCCCTCCGCCGCGCTGTTGAGGAAGGACACCCCGCGGTCGACGAGCTCCGACGCGAGGCCGGTGTCTCCGGATGCGAACGACTCCGTGATCGTGGGGAGCAGCGGAATCAGCTCCGTGTCGTAGAGGGCATTGAAGAGACCAGCAGCGACGTCCGGCCCGGTGAGCGCGAAGTCGTGGTCGACGCCGTCGAACGCGACGGTGAGCTCGATCGGCTCGTCGTCGTAGCGACTCGTCGCGAGATCGAGCTGCGTCCCGAGGTCCGGATGGTCGGCATCGCAGGTGGTGATCGCACACGTCTCCACGAACGCCGCGAACACCCGGGACGCGCTCGAGCGCATGCGATCGGCTTCGCCTGCGGTTGTCGGATAGACCGAGTCGAGGATCGCCGTCTCGACGCCGCCCGGGAACGACCGCATGGTCTCGAGCGCGAGGCGGGTGCCGTAGCTGACGCCGAACAGATGCCAGCGATCGATCTCCAGCGCTTGGCGGATGAGGTCGAGATCCGCCGCGGAGTGGGGCGTCGAGAACGAGTTCAGGTCGATGCCTTCGCCCAGCAGTCGGGCGTGGCACGCCTCGACCTGGGCGTTGCGAGAAACAAGCTCGTCCGCGAACGGCGCGGCTGCGCCGAGGATGTCGAACACGGCCTGTTCGAGCTCGGGGCACTGCATGTTCGGCGTCGAGCTGCCGGTTCCGCGCTGGTCGTAGACGATCACGTCGCGCTCGGCGAGCATCGTGCTGTTGCCCCAGACATCCGGATCGCCGCCGGGATAGCCGGGGCCGCCGGAGAGGTAGACCACGGGCGGGCCGGGCGTGTCCGTTGCCGCGTGGAGGCGCGTCACCGCGAGGTCGTAGGTCGGGCCGGAGGGGTCCTCGTGTTGGACCGGAACCGTCACCCACCAGCACTCGGCATCGATCGCGTCGTCGGCGGCACAATCACGCGGCGTCGCCGTGGGCACGAATGCGGGAGGCGCCTCGGTCGTTGTCGTGGAGGTGGTGCTGGTCGTGGTCGTGGTCGTACTCGACGCCGCCGTGGTCGTAGTCGTGGTCGTCGGCTCGGCCGCCGGCTCGGTGTCGTCACTGCACGCCGCAGCGACCAAGGTCAGCGCGAGCAGCGTCGGGAGGATTCGCCGCATGGGGGCAACCCTAGGTTGAATGGGGCCATGACTCCCGAGGACCTGGTCGAAATCGAGCTCATCAAGCAGCTGAAGTACAAGTACCAACGGCTGCTCGACCTCCACGAGTTCGACGAGATGCGCACGGTGCTGACGGCAGACGCCATCGCCCGCTACGGCGACGGTGACTACAGCTTCGACGGCGTGGAGGCGATCATCGACTTCCTGAAGGAGTCGATGGACAAGCCCGAGTTCCTGTCCAGCCATTCGGTGCACCATCCCGAGATCACGCTCAACGCTGACGGCACGGCGTCGGGGATCTGGCGCCTCGAGGATCAGGTCATCATGACCGACCACGGCCTGAGCCTGAACGGTGCGGCGCACTACCACGACCGCTATGTGAAGACCGATGAGGGCTGGCGCATCGCCGAGACCGGTTACCGACGGATCTACGAGGAGATGTGGCCCCGAGCCTCGGTCGAGGGCCTCAACCTCACGAAGAACGGCTTCGCGGACTGATTTCGTCGACGCTGCGCGGTGGGCCATACGGACCACCGTCACAACCTCATGGGCCGTTCGGCCCAGTTGGGTTGGTGGACTCGCCGCGCCCCCGATTGACACCGTGGGAACGACGTTATGAGTTCCGAGTTCCACCCTGACGACGAGGACACCGCGGCAATACGAGCGGCGGAGACAGTGCGGGATGACCGATTTCGGTCAGACAGCGGTTCCGGCGGGCAATCGTCGAAATCGGGGTGGAATTCGAACTCCGTGCGGACGTCGCTCCCCACCTCACCTCACCGGTAGCCCCACCGGTGAGGTGAGGGCTCCCTTCCCCCGTGAACGGAGCGCTACCGCTTGGGACCGCCGCGGTCACCCGGCCAGCGGCTCCCGCCGATGACGTCGGCGTGCGGCCAGAAGGCGTCGGGATCGAGCGCGCCGGCGTTGCTGATGTCGCGCGCGGTCGCCTGATGGGTGACGAGCTGCGCCGACACGACCTCGTCGACCGGCAGGTAGCGGGCCACGGGATCCCACGGGCTGTCGCGCAGCAGCAGCTCCCCGTCGAGCGTCTCGGCGTGGACCTGCTTGAAGGTGGTGGCGACGTCGACCACGTGGGGAGCGAAGTCGTACTCCTTCTCCGCGCCGCCGATCGCGCGTGAGTACTTCGTCCACCATTCGTGCTCGGTCAACGGCTCGCTCTCGATCGGAGCCTCGCCGGTGACGGTGCCCTCGTACTCGACGAACGTGTAGCCCTGGTGTGTCGCCCGGGCGCCGATCTGGTCACCGAGGCGGAAGTAGTCGATGTCGCAGAGGAACTTGGGCTGGCCGTTGAGCTCGGCGCTGATGTGGACCGCAGCCTCCTGGTCGATGCCCATGCCGAGGTTGTACTGGCCGGCGACGCCCTGCCACGACGCTTCCACCTTGACGCTGATGCCGTACTCCGGTTCGCCGAGGATCGGGACGCAGTACACGCCGACGGTCACAATCGGATCGCCCGCCTGGAGGCCGGGCGGCAGCAGCGGCGCGATGTTGGCCTCGTCGGTCGAGTACTTCACGACGAGCTTGGGCCAGCCGGCGGTCTCGCCGGGACGGGACATGGGTGCGTCGGACACGATGGAACTCCTTGGTTGTCGGGGTGAGTCGACGTGGCGATGGTGACACGTCGGGGTTGGCGGGTCGAAACCCACGTCGCCGGGTCAGGGGACGTGGCGGGCGATGATGGTGCGGAGGGTGTCGTCGAGCAGGGCTTCGTAGTCGGGCGGGGCGGCCAGCGCATCGACGGTGTGTGCTGCGAGGCCGTCGTCGGTCGAGAACATCTGGGCGGATGGACGCGTG
>BQJV01000265.1 GCA_021604885.1 Acidimicrobiales bacterium | reverse complement strand
CGCGGAGCGCACGTCCACGGGTTGGCGGTCCGTCCGCATCGGATCTCGTGACGCCTCGGGCCGATTCACGGAGCTGCCGGGCGAGGCGCTCGAGCGGGTCGAGACCTTGTCGGGCGCCGCCGAGGCGGCCGTCGGTGTTGTTGTCCCGATCCAGACCGAGGGGCGACGCTGGGTGGAGGCAGCCACGGCCCGCGCCGACCGCGTGGTCGTGCTCGACTACGGCGCCGACACCGGGGTCCTGGCGACGCGGGACGGTGGATGGCTCCGCACCCATCGCGGTCACGACGGCGGTGCCGACTGGCTGGCCGAGCCCGGGTCGTGCGACATCACCACCGACGTGGCCTTCGACCAGCTCCCGGCTCCTGCCCGTCGACGGACACAGGCGGACTGGCTCGCGGACCATGGCATCGAGGCACTCGTCGAGGAGGGTCGTCGCATCTGGGAGGCGTCGGCGGCCGTCGGCGATCTCGCCGCGCTGAAGGCCCGCAGCCGGATCCGGGAGGCCGAAGCGCTGACCGACCCGGACGGCATGGGAGGATTCCACGTCCTCGAATGGGTCCACGCGACCGGCAAATGAGTCGACTGCCTCAGGCCCGACCGGAGCTGGTCCGGTTTCCTGGGTGTTCGTGGCACTCACCGACACCCAAGACGCCATCGGCGGCGACCATTCGTTGCACGTCGACCACTTCGGCCTCAGCGTCGGCGCCGTCTCCGTCGGGCTGCCGATGACCTGCACGGCCGACGATGTCTACCGCCGCTACCTCGACCTGCTCCGGCTCCTCAGCAGGGGCCGCGTGACCCTGGTCAAGGCTCCGGCCGGCGACCTCCGGGCGCTCGCCGCGGCAACCGGTGCGGACGACGCCTTCGTCGCCCGCCGCCTCGCCGCGCTGCAGTCCGGCTGACCACACCGCGTGCCTCGGCGCATAGTCTTGCAACCGTGACCGTCACGGACCGCCCGCCGCTCAGTCGTGAACGCATCGCCGCGGCCGCGGTGGCGTTCATCGACGCCCACGGTCTGGATGCGCTCTCGATGCGCAAGCTCGGGGCCGAGCTCGGCGTCGAAGCGATGTCGCTCTACAACCATGTGGCGAACAAGGCCGACCTCCTCGACGCCGTGTCGGACCGCCTCTACGCGGACGTGCTCGAGGCCTACGGCGAACCCACGGGTGACTGGAAGGTCCACGCCCGAGCACTGTCCCACGCGTACGTCGATGTCGCCGCAGCCCATCCCCGGGCGGTGCACCTGCTCATCCACCCGGCCGCGGACTCCGAGGCCGCGCGTCAGTTCGACCGTCGGATCGTCGAGGCTGCGCAGCTGATGACCGACGACGCCCGGGTCGGCGCGCTCGCGTTCGTCACGGTCGCCAGCTGGGTCATCGGCACGATCGTGAACGAACACGGCCTGGTGCCCGGTCCGCTGACGGATCCGGCCGAGCGCGAGGACGACCAGCGGGAGATCCAGCGCGCCGCCGATGTCCTGTCGTCGGAGGAGAAGTTCGACGAGGGACTCGAGGTCGTGCTGGCCGGGCTCGAAGCCCGCTACTTCTCCCGCTGACGCCCGCCCTCAGTCGAGCAGGGCGAGCGCATCGCTGGTGCGGTCCACGGCGAGGAGGTCGCCGAGATCGAGCGTCTCGAACGTCAGCGTGTCCGGGGTGAACGCCTGCAGGATCGGTCGAGTCGTGCCGGGCGCGAACCAGACGACGACATGGTCGTCGCCGGCCCATGCCGCGTCGAACGGTACGTCCACCGCCAGGACATCGACGGTGCGTCGCGCCGTGTCGTAGAGCTGCATCGGCGCGTCCTGTGGCTTGATCAGGATCCAGCGGCCGTTGGGCGACAGCGAGAATCCCTGTTGCCCGCTCGTGAGCTCGGCCGGGAGGGGATCGCGGGCCTGGGTGGCGCGGTCCACGAGGTCGATCTGACACGCCAGCTCCGCGTCGCACGTCGTTTCGAGATGGTGGGTGGGCGTGGCGACGAGGACCAGGCCGTCGGCGAACGGGATGAACCCACCTGGTCGGGCGAGATAGGTGCCTCCGGACGCCGGGGTGATCAGAACGCCCACGTCCTGGACGTCGAGCCGCCCGGCACCCGCGGGCACCGCGAGACTCGACAGGTCCATCCGGGCGCCGCTGCTCAGCAGCATCTCGGTGGGCTGCCCCTCGCGGGTGTTGATCACGGCGAACCCGCCGAGCGCGTCGCGCACCAGCGGACCGGCGGTCGACAGGCGGATCACCTCCTCCGACTCCGGAATCACGCCGAAGACGTCCGCGCCGTTGACCAGCAGATCGAAGTCCGCCAGCCGGAAGATGTAGTCGGGCAGGGTGCCGTTCTCGGCGGCGAACTCCCGCACCGCAATGCTCGCGTCGGGGTCGACGAGCACGACGACCTCGTCTCCCATGTACGCGAGCTTCCGCGGGCCGATCAAGCGGCGCAGCTCGTCGACGTTGCCCGCCAGTCGCCGGCCGAAGGTGACGACGCGATCCTCGTCGACCGGCTCGTTCGTGGCGTCGCTCTCGTTCGCATCCTGGGCCTCGGGCTCGGCCGGCGCGTCGTCGGAGGAGGTCGTGAGCGAGATGACGGCGATCACGGCAACAACGCCGAAGGCGGTGAGGAACACGCCCATGCGGCTCCCGCCTCTGCCACGCGGTAGATGCTGGTGTGGCGTGCCCCCCTGACCTTCGACGTGCAGCTCGGCGAGCCGCTGGCCGCAGGTCTGGCAGATGTCGTCCATGGACGGGGGTCAGCCCCCGTCCGAGCCCTCGGCCACGTGCTTCATCGCTCCGTTGTAGCACCGGCTCGGGGCCTGTGCCCGGGGCGCGGAGCGCAGCGGCGCGACCGCCGTTACTCGGTGTTGACCAGCCGGAACGACTCGATTGCGCGCCCCGGGTAGCCGGCCAGCGCCGCGTTCGCCTCGGCCCATTCGCGGATCATGCCCGGAAGTCCGTCGGCACGAGCGTCGTTCTGGGAATGGTGGGCGAGCAGCGCCTCGATCTTGCGGTCGATCGCATCCGTGACGTCCACATGGAGGTTCTGGTCGTTGCCGGCCATGAGCCACAGGCGGGGAACGGCATGAGGTTCGTGGCCCTCGTCGAGCAGCTCGGGGAAGGAGTGGCCGTTGCGGGCGTCGGGGTAGACGGCCGACACGGTCGCTTCACCCGCGGCCAGATGGTCGGGGTGCGCGGCGTAGATCCGGTCGAGATTGCGCACCGGTGTCTGGGTGATCACGAGGTCAGGTCGCACGATGCGGATCAGTCGGGAGATGGCCTTGCGGAGCTCGAGATCGGCCACGAGGTGCCCATCGGGGAACTCCAGCCAGTGCAGCTCGGTGACGCCGACGATGGCGGCCGCGTCGGTCTGCTCCTTCTGGCGGATCTCGCGCAGCTCGTCGGGGGAGAGGTGCGCGGGTTCGCCGGCCTGGCCACTGGTGACCAGGCCGTAGACCACCTCCACACCGTTGTCGGTGAGCGTCGCGACCGTGCCGGCGGCCCCGAAGTCGATGTCGTCGGGGTGGGCAACGACGAGCAACGCCTTGGTGGGGACGAAGTCGTCGTCCGTGTGCAGCAGGTCAGCGAGCGCCATCCGTCCAGCCTACGGACGGATCAGACGTCGGGGATTCCCATGTCGAGGTTGGATCCGGTGATGCCGCCGTCGACGCCGAGGCACTGGCCTGTCGTGTACGCCGACGCCGGGCTCGCCAGATAGACGGCCGCCGCGGCGATCTCCTCGGGCAGGCCGAGTCGACCGAGCGGTGTCGACTCGTTCATCGCCTCCTCGAGCTCGGGTGTCTGGAGCACGATGTCGAGCGCAGACGTCGCGATGGCGCCGGGGCAGATCGCGTTGACGCGGATCTTCGGGGCCAGGTCCTGGGCGAGCGCCCGGGTGAGGTGGATGAGGGCGGCCTTCGCCGTGCCGTAGGCGGCGAAGCCACGACTCGCGAACAGTCCGGCGGTCGACGCGATGTTGACGACGTTGGCGCCCGGTCGTTCGACCATGTGCGGCACCGCGAGCTGGGTCAGGTTGAACGCGGTCGTCACGTTCCATCGCATCGCGCCGTCGAATGCCTTCTCGGTGGTGTCCATGAACGCGGTGGGCATCGAGCCGCCCACGTTGTTGACCACGACGTCGATCCCACCGAACCGGTCGATCGTGGTGTCGACGAGCGCGGCCAGCCCTTCGCGCGTCGACAGGTCGCCGGCCACGACGGCGGCACGGCGTCCGTGACCCTCGATCGCGGTGGCGACCTCAGCGAGCTGCTCCTCGGTTCGCGCCCCGATCACGACGTCCGCGCCGGCCTCGGCCATCAGGATCGCGGTCGCCGCGCCGATGCCGCGGCCGGCCCCCGTGACCACCGCAACCTTGCCTTCAAGTCGGAATTGGTCCAGTCCCATGGGGCGCGACCGTAGACTTTCCCCGCTGTGAACACGACTTCGCCGACCGACGCTCCCGGAGCCGATGCGCTCTCCGCCATCCTGATGGCGCAGGACGTCTCCGGCGCGCTCTGGTCCGCAGTCGACAGCGGCCGGATCGACGAGCTCGTGCCCGAGCTGCCGGCGCTGCGGATGGAGCAGGATCCGATCCATCGGCACAAGGACGTGCTCTCGCACACGATCGCCGTCGTGGCCAAGACCCCGGACGATGTCATCGTGCGCCTCGCTGCGCTCTTCCACGACATTGCCAAGCCCCGCACCCGTAGCTTCGAGCACGGCGGTGTCACGTTCCGCCACCACGAGGTGGTCGGCGCCCGGATGACACGAAAGCGGATGGACGCGCTCGGCTACGACGATGCGACGGTGGACGCGGTCAGCGAACTCGTGCGTCTGAGTGGGCGATTCAAGGGCTACGCCGATGGCTGGTCCGACAGCGCGGTGCGCCGCTACGCCCGTGACGCCGGCCCGCTGCTCGGGCGTCTGAACGCGCTGATCCGCAGCGACTGCACGACGCGCAACAAGCAGAAGGCCGCCGACCTCCAGTCCGCGATCGACGATCTCGAACGGCGCATTGCCGAGCTCGCCGAGGAGGAGCGTCGCGCGGCCGAGCGACCCCAGATCGACGGTCAGGCGGTGATGGCGCATCTCGACGTCGGCGGTGGCCGCCATGTGGGCGATGCGTTGGCGATGCTGCTCGAGGTCAAGCGAACCGAGGGTGAGCTGTCCGACGCGGAGCTGTACACCCGTCTCGAT
>BQJV01000264.1 GCA_021604885.1 Acidimicrobiales bacterium | reverse complement strand
GGCGACGATGGCGGCCCGGATGCTCGGGGCACCACCACCTCGACCGCCGCGCCGTCCTCGACCACCACGCCTGTCTCGTCGACGACGGACGGAAGCACGCCGGACGCCGCGGCGAGCCCGCTGGTCGATCTCGCCTGGGTCGACGATCCGGCCAACGATCACGTCCTGATCGACGCCCGTACCGCGGCGAACTTCGAGACCGGCCACATCCCGGGCGCTCGGAGTCTGTCCGCCGCCGCGCTCAACCGGCCCGAGGGGGACGTGCCCTACCAGCTGGGCGATGCCGAGACCGTCGGCGCGGCGCTCGGCTCGGTCGGCGTCACATCCGACGACACGCTGGTCCTCTACGACGCCGACGGCAGCCTCTACGCGGCTCGCGTGTACTGGGCACTCACCTACTACGGCCACGACAACCTCCGGATCCTCGACGGCGGGCTGAACGTCTGGTCCGCCGACGGCCGAGAGATCACAACTGGTCCGGCCGGCGTCGTCGACGCGACGACCTACGAGATCACGATGGAGCGCACCGAGCTCCGCCTCGAGCTTCCCGACGTGACCGATGCCCTCGACGGCGGCCTCACATCGTTTGCCGATGCTCGCTCGCCGGGCGAGTTCGACGGCTCGATCGAGCTCGCCGACCAGAACGGCCATCTCCCCGGTGCGTCGAACGTGGACTACCTCACGACCATCGACAGCGACGGCCGGTTCCGATCCGAGGAGGAGCTCCGAGCGCTCTACGACGCCGCGGGGCTCGGGCCCGACGACCCCGTTGTCACGTACTGCCTCGTGGGCGCGCGGGCGGCTCACAGCTGGTTCGTCCTCTCCGAGATCCTCGGCTACCCGTCGGTGGCGCTCTACGACGGCTCGTGGCAGGAGTACGGGAACACGGCCGGCGTCGACGTGGAAGGGTGAAGGCATGAACGGCGCCGTCCTCCTCCGCCTCCGGTCGTAACGGTGCGGGCGCTCCTCTTCGGGACGACACCTGCGCCGGCCACGAGCCCGCCCCGCGCCGGGGCGCTGGAGGTCGCGCTGGCGTCGACGCCGATGGACCTGGTCGATCTGCCCGAGCCCTCGTTCCTGCGTCCCGACTGGGTCGTGATCCGTCCCCGCTTGACCGGTATCTGCGGTTCCGACGCGAAACAGGTGTTCATGGACTGGGGCGACATGAGCGCCGACAACCCGATGATCGATTTCACGTCGTTTCCGCATGTGCTCGGCCACGAGGTCGTGGCGGACGTCGTGGCCCTGGGGCCGGAAGCGAGCGGCGTCGAGATCGGCGATCGGGTGGTCCTCGATCCCTGGCTCGGATGCGTGCCGCGCGGGATCGCCGAGCCGTGTCCGGCCTGCGTGGCAGGCGACAACGCCCTGTGCTGGAACTTCCGGGTCGGGCCGATCGCGCCCGGGATCCACAGCGGCACGTCGGCCGACGCGAGCGGCGGCTTCGCGGAGCTGATGCCGGCCCATTCCTCGATGCTGCACCCGGTGCCGGACTCGGTCTCGGACGAGCACGCCGTCCTCGCCGACCCGTTCGCCGTGTCGCTGCACTCCGTCACCCGGCACCCGCCGCCCGACGACGGCCGCGTGATCGTGTACGGCGCCGGCGCGCTGGGCTCGAGCGCGATCGTGGCCCTCCGGACGCTGTTCCCGTCCGTGGAAATCGGTGTCGTCGCCCGGTTCGACGCGCAGGCTGACCTGGCCCGCCGCCTCGGTGCGCACCGCGTGTTCGCCCACGAACCGCTGGGCCCGCTCATCGAGGACATCGCGCACTGGTCCGGTGGGGTATTGCACGGCGACCACGACCTGCCGATGGCGCATCCCGGCGGTGTGGACGTCGTCTACGACACGATCAGCCGCCGCGACAGTCTCGAGGTCGCGAGTCGGGTGCTGCGTTCCCGTGGCACCATCGTGAAGTCCGGTGTCCACGGCCACACGGCGTGGGAGTGGACACCGCTCTACTTCAAGGAGCTCGCCTGGGTGGGCTCGAACGCCTTCGGTGTCGAGGTGGTCGACGGCGAACGAGCTCACGGAATCGATCACTATCTCCGTCTCACGGCGGAAGGCCGCGTCGACCTGCGTCCGATGCTCACCCACACCCGACCGCTCGAACAGTGGCGCGACGCGTTCAGCCTGCTCGCCGACCAGGCCGCGTCGGGCGCGGTGAAGGTGGCCTTCGACCAGCGCTGACCGTCGCCGCCGTCAGCGGAGACCGGCTCCCATCATCTCGACGAAGTTGTGCTCGTAGAACCGGTCGCGAGCGACGGCATCGACACCGTCCATCGTGTCCTCGAAGAGACGAACCGGATCCTTGCTCCCCTCGGGATGCGGGAAGTCACTGGAGAAGAGCAGGATGTCGTCGCCGCAGCTCTCGATCAGCCAGCCGACGTCCTCGCGGACGAACGGGGTGACGAACAGCTGACGATGCACATAGTCGCTCGCCCGTTCGCTCAGCTCGTTCACGTGGGGCTCGGTCTTGGAGAACGTGGCCTGGCAGGCATCGAGGAGTCGCAAGAAGCCGGGGAGCCAGAGCGCGCCCTGCTCGATGCAGCCGCCGCGCAGACCGGGATGGTCGTCGAGGACGCCGTCGAGGATCAGGGCGGACAGGAACTGCTCGGGTACCTGATGGATCGCCATGTAGTCCCGTGAGCGGATGTTCTCGCCGCCGCCCAGGAAGTCGGTGGTCGGCCGGCCGTTGTCGTGGAAGGCCTTCTTGACCGGTCGCCCCGCGCCGCCGATGTGGAGCATGAAGGGGATCTGTCGCTCCTCCAGCGTGGCCCACACGGCGTCGTAGTCGGGGTGCGTCGGACTGATCCCGGAGCCGGGATGTGAGGGGAACAGGATCGCGCTCGCCCCGAGGTCGAGCGCCTCGATCACGGTCGCGAGGGTGTGCCCCGGGCCGTTCCATGCCGCCATCGCCACCGGGAGGAGTCGGCGATCGTCGGCGCAGAACTCCGTGATCGCCCGATTGTGGGCGGTGAGGCCTCCCTGGGCAAGCTCCACGTCGTCACCCAGGAACTGATTCGCGGCGAACGTCGAGAACACGAGCTGCGACTCGAACCCGAGCAGGTCCATCGCTCGCGACCGCTCGCCCGGGTCGAACGCGCCGAGCCCGGACCAGCCCTTCATCTTCATGAGCGCCGCCTCGGCCTCCTCTGCCCGAGCGGGATCGTCACGCCGCGCCGACGCATCGGCCACGGCCTTCTCCGCCAGCTTGCCCGCCGCGCCGAGCGCCAGCGGTCGCAGTCGCTCGCGCACGCCGGGATCCGCGTAGCCCTCGATCCAGTCGGGCAACTCCATGATGTGGCTGTCCGCATCATGGACAACCCGCTCCGGCGCGTACGGCATGTTCGTCTCCCCCAACCCCGCCCCCATCAGGGCAATCTCTGGTCACGAAAGGGTCGCACAGGACCCCGAGTTCAGCCACCCACCCGCGATCTGTGGTCACCGAACGGTCATGCGACGGCAGCGAGCATCCGCCGGATCTGGCCCGCGACAGCCCAGGGTCTGTGCTTCAGGTCGTGCCACGTGAAGCGAAGCACCCGCCAGCCGAGCTCGACGAGCTCGTTCTGGCGAACGCGATCTCCGCGAAACGCCTCCGGCGTGGTGTGCGGTTCGAGCCCGTCGTACTCGAGCGCCAACATCTCCCGCGGGTACGCCATGTCGATGCGCCGTTGTCGGCCGGCTCTGGTCCGCAACGGATACTGACAGACCGGCAACGGGAGTCCAGCCTGATGGATGAGGCGGAGGAGATCGATCTCCGGACCCGATTCGGCGGCTTCCGCATCGGCCGGAAGGTCCTCCAGGGCGGCATCGATGCTCCCGACCCCCGTGCGGCCGTGTTCGCCGACGCGCCGTCTGACCGCCCGGAGTTCGGCTCTCGTGACCTGCTCGATGGCGAGCGCGTGGTCGACGAGGCGCGACACTTCAGGTGCTCCGAGGACGAGGCCGGCATCCACGAGGGACCGGGCGGGTGTCGTCACTTCCATGCCCCGCACGATCATGATGTCGCGCTCGATCAGATCCACACTGCGATGCACGATCACGCCTTCGAGACGCGAGCGGCCGGGGTGGCGCACGGCGACCTCGACCTCGTCATCGACGGAGCGCATCCCCTGGATCCGCAGTGCGCTGCGATGGGTCGCGACCCGACGGGCACCGGGAGCGAGGAGCGCAGCACGCACCATCTGCTCCCACGACAGCGGATCGGAGCCGATAGCGAAGACGCCTCGATGGAGCGGCACGAGGTCCCCGTTGCGAACCAGGGTTCGTCGCATGGCCTTCGTGACGCCGAGCGCCTCGAGGTCCTGAGTTGTGAGGAGGCCTTCTTGACTCGTGGCCATCCGAACGAGACGGTCATGGTCTCGCATGCTCGGCACCCTACGAAGGGGGTGTGACAGCGACCCTTTCCTGACCAGAGATGGCTGTGTGGGCCCGGAACTCGGGTCCGAAGCGACCCTTTCGTGACCAGAGATTCCTCTGGGGTCGTGGGAGGCGTGGGTTGTGCGGGGCGGCGGGTCAGGGGGGAGGGGTCAGGGGCGGAGGGCGGCGAGAACGCGGGAGGGGGTGAGGGGGAAGGTGTCGAACCAGACGCCGGTGGCGTCGTGGACGGCGGCGATCACCGCGGGGGCGTAGGTGACGTAGGGCATCTCGGCGACGCCACGCGCTCCCCACGGACCGACGGGATCGCCGAGTTCGAGGATCACGGCTTCGACCTCGGTCGGGATGTCGCCGATGCCGGGGATCAAGTACTGGGACAGGCGGGGATTGCGGACCCGCCCGTCCGTGACGACGAGATTCTCGCTGATGACGTAGCCGTGGGCCTGCACGACGGCGCCCTCGATCTGGCCGCGGAGCAGCGCCGGATTGATGACCCGGCCGACGTCGTGCGCCGAGACCACCCGGTCGACCCGGATGTGTCCGGTCCCGGTGTCCACGGAGACGTCGGCCGACAACGCCATGTAGCCGTACGAGAAGTTGGGCTGGCCCTGGCCGGTGACGGGGTCCAGTGTCTCGGTCGGCGGCGGCGTATAGCGGAACTGCCCGACGGCGGGCCGCTCGCCGTCCTGCCACGCCTTCTCCGCCTCTTCGACCGCGCCCAGCACGGAGTTCCCCGACATGAACGTGAGCCGACTCGCGGATGCGGAGCCGGCGTCGCCCGATGTCGCGGTGTCGGAGAAGTGACCGCGGAC
>BQJV01000263.1 GCA_021604885.1 Acidimicrobiales bacterium | reverse complement strand
TCCAGATCAAGATGGCCCAGGGAGCGAAGCCCGGCGAAGGCGGGCAGCTGCCGGGCCACAAGGTGTACCCCTGGATCGCCAAGACCCGGCATTCCACACCGGGCGTGGGTCTGATCTCGCCGCCGCCCCATCACGACATCTACTCGATCGAGGATCTGGCCCAGCTGATCCACGACCTGAAGAACGCCAACCCGAAGGCGCGGATCCACGTGAAGCTCGTGGCCGAGGTCGGGGTCGGCACCGTCGCCGCCGGCGTGTCGAAGGCGCACGCCGACGTCGTGCTCATCTCCGGACACGACGGGGGCACCGGCGCATCGCCGCAAACGTCGATCAAGCACGCGGGCGCCCCGTGGGAGCTCGGCCTCGCCGAGACCCAGCAGACGCTCCTGCTCAACGATCTGCGTGACCGGATCGTCGTGCAGTGCGACGGCCAGCTCAAGACCGGCCGCGACGTGATGATCGCCGCCCTCCTGGGCGCCGAGGAGTTCGGCTTCGCCACGGCGCCGCTCGTGGTCATGGGCTGCGTGATGATGCGTGTCTGCCACCTGGACACCTGTCCCGTCGGTGTCGCGACGCAGAACCCCGAGCTGCGCGAGAAGTTCAGCGGCGAGCCGGAGTTCGTCGTCAACTTCTTCGAGTACATCGCCGAGGAGGTGCGCGAGCTCCTCGCCGAGCTCGGCTTCCGCAACCTGGACGAGGCGATCGGTCAGGTCGAGGCGCTCGACGTCACCGATGCCGTCGACCACTGGAAGGCCGAGGGACTCGATCTCTCACCCATCCTGCACCTGCCCGAGATCGCACGCGAGTCGCGCCGGCACCAGTGGAAGGAACAGGACCACGGTCTCGAGCGAGCGCTCGACCAGACGCTGATCCAGCTCGCGGAGGGCGCGTTGAACGACGGACGCCCCGTCACGATCGACATCCCGATCCGCAACGTCAACCGCACGGTGGGGACGCTCCTCGGTTTCGAGGTCACCCGCAAGTACGGCGGCGAGGGCCTGCCTGACGACACGATCGTCGTGAACTTCACCGGATCCGCCGGCAACAGCTTCGGCGCCTTCGTGTCCCGGGGCATCACGCTCCGGCTGTCCGGCGACGCGAACGACTATGTCGGCAAGGGCCTCTCCGGCGGCCGGGTGGTCGTGCGCCCACCGGACGACGCCACGTTCGTCGCCGAGGAGAACGTGATCGCGGGCAACGTCATCCTGTACGGCGCCACGGGCGGCGAGGTCTACCTGCGCGGCGCGGTGGGCGAGCGCTTCTGTGTGCGCAACTCCGGCGCCACGGCGGTCGTCGAGGCGATCGGTGACCACGGGTGCGAGTACATGACCGGCGGTCGCGCGGTGATCCTCGGGCCGACGGGCCGCAACTTCGCGGCCGGGATGAGTGGTGGCATCGCCTACGTCCACGATCCGGACGGCGTATTCCCGAAGCGGGTGAACACCGAGATGGTCGATCTCGAATCGCTCGACGACGACGACCTGGAATGGCTGCGGGATCGCATCGAGAAGCATCGGCACGAGACCGGGAGCGACGTCGCGGCGCGGATCCTCGCGGATTGGGGCACGACCGCCGGCGAGTTCGTCAAGGTCATGCCCACTGACTACCGCCGGGTGCTCGAAGCAGCAGCCGCCGCTCGCGACGCGGGCGAGGACGAGACCGAGGCGATCATGGCCGCCTCGCGAGGCTGAGGAGCGACTGATGGCTGATCCACGCGGATTCATGAAGCACGACCGGGAGCTGCCCACGCGCCGCCCCGTGCCGGTCCGGCTGAGGGACTGGAAGGAGGTCTACGACGACTTCCCCGAGGAGACCCTGCGGGAGCAGGCGAGCCGCTGCATGGACTGCGGCATCCCGTTCTGCAACAACGGCTGCCCCCTCGGCAACATCATTCCGGACTGGAACGATCTCTCGTATCGCGGCCACTGGCACGACGCGATCGACCGACTGCACGCCACGAACAACTTCCCGGAGTTCACGGGTCGGCTGTGTCCCGCACCGTGCGAGACGGCGTGCGTGCTCGGTATCCACGAGCCGCCGGTCACCATCAAGCGGATCGAGGTCGAGATCGTGGACCGCGCATGGTCCGAGGGATGGATCACCCCGGAGATCCCCGTGCTCTCGACCGGGAAGTCGGTTGCCGTCGTCGGCTCCGGGCCGGCCGGTCTCGCCGTCGCCCAGCAGCTCACGCGCGCCGGGCACCGCGTCGTCGTGTTCGAGCGGGCGGATCGCCCCGGTGGCCTGCTGCGCTACGGCATCCCCGAGTTCAAGATGGAGAAGCGCCATCTGGACCAACGCCTGCAACAGATGGAGGCCGAAGGCACGGAGTTCCGATGCAATGTCGCGGTCGGCGCCGACGTGACTGCGGACGAGCTGCGCGCCGAGTACGACGCCGTCGTGCTGGCCTGCGGCGCCACCCAGGCCCGCGACCTCCCGATTCCCGGCCGGGAGTGCAACGGCGTTCATCAGGCGATGGAGTTCCTCCCGATCGCCAACCATGTCCAGGAAGGCGACCTCGACGAGCCGACCCTCACGGCCGAGGGCAAGAACGTGATCATCATCGGCGGCGGCGACACCGGCGCCGACTGCCTGGGCACGTCGCTGCGCCAGGGCGCCGCCTCGATCCACCAGTTCGAGATCATGCCCCGACCGCCCGACGAGCGCCCCGACGCGAACCCGTGGCCGACCTGGCCCATGATCTACCGCGTGAGTTCCGCCCACGAGGAGGGCGGCGAGCGCGAGTATGCGATCAACACGGTCGAGTTCGTCGGCGACGACGACGGGAACCTCCGCCTGCTCCGCACGGTCCGTGTCGAGCAGGTGTTCGAGGACGGGCGGATGAGCTTCGAGCCGATCCCGGGAAGCGAACAGGACTTCCCGGCCGAGCTGGTGCTCCTCGCGATGGGCTTCACCGGCCCCGAACAGGGCGCCCTGACCGATCAGTTCGGCGTCGAGCTCGACGGCCGGGGCAATGTCGTGCGTGACGACGACTGGTCGACGAACGTCGACGGTGTGTTCGTCTGCGGCGACATGGGTCGAGGTCAGAGTCTCATCGTCTGGGCCATCGCCGAGGGCCGATCGGCGGCGGCCTCCGTCGACGAGTGGCTCATGGCGACGGCGACCCAACTGCCGTCGCCCATCGCGCCGTCCGCCGCGCCGCTGCGCTGAAAACCGTCCGATCCGGCCCGCAGCTGGGCCGAACGGGCCATTGTGGGCAGGCAGGATTGCCCCCAGCCCTTAATTCCTCTGGGTAACGGCCGAATTGAGCGTGGGGCACCTGCTGTGGGTGCCGTAACGCTCAGAGGCCCGCATGCTCAAGAGGATCAAGGTTCGAGGCAAACTCCTCCTCCTTCTCGCCACGCCGCTCGTCGCCGTCATGGTGTTCGCCTACGCCGGCATCATCGATCGAACCGAAGCGACCACGCATCAGGAACGTGAAGCTCGGATCGCCGAGTTCGCCAATGCGGGTGCTGACCTCTCCTTGTCCATCCAGGTGGAACGCATCCGTCTGCTCGAAGTCGAGCGGCTTGCGCTGGCGGGCGCCGACCTCATGAGCGAGGAGCGCCTCAACACGGACGCCCAGCTCCAGCGTTGGGTCAACGCGTATGACGAGGTCCGCGGCGACCTCGAGAACCCCGAACTCATTGCGTCGCTGGACGACATCACCACCCGACTCCCCGAGACGATCGGACCCGACCGCGGGACCGACTCCGTCACCGGGACCCTGCTCGCCGGTGCGAGCCGCTCCATCGACGACAACACGATGCTGCTGGCGGGCGAGGCAGCCGACCTCGAGCTGTTCCGAGCGCTCACCAACCTCAACGAGCTGCTCACCATCCAGTCCTCCTACGCCTCGATCACCTCGGTCGGCGCGGACGCGATCTTCCAGGGCGAGTGGGACGCCGTCGCCCTGACCCGGGTGAGTGAGGCCGAGCAGGACGCCGAGCGCGCCATCGCCTCGTTCATCGCCACCGCCGACGCCCAGTACGTCACCCAGTTCACCGGCCTGCAGGAGACGGGCCAGATCCCGAGCCCGGTCCCCGGCCGCGTCGACGTGTTGGCCGACATCCAGTCGTACATGGACGACCCGGGAATCGGCGGCGTGCTCACCTGGCTCGAGCAGGGCGAGACGCAGCTCACCGCCCTCAACGGCCTCATCGACCAGTCGGTCACCGCAACCGTGGCCGACGCACAGTTGGCGGCCACGACGGCCAACGACGAAGCACAGTCGTTCCTCATCCTCGCCGGCTCGGTCGCCCTCCTGACCCTCGTGATGGCGGTGGCCATCGGACGCTCGATCAGCCGTCCGCTGATCCGCCTGACGCGCAACGCCGAACAGCTGTCCACCGAGGAGCTCCCCGCTCTCGTGGAGTCGCTGCGCTCGGCCGGTCGCGCCGAGGCGCCGGTGCTGACCCCGATCGAGGCGAAGGGCCGCGACGAGGTCGCCCAGCTGGCCCACGCCATCTCCGAGATCCAGCAGGTCACGATGGACGTCGCCGAGGAGCAGAGCGATCTGCTCCGTCGGGGCATCTCCGACATCTTCGTGAACCTGGCTCGTCGCAACCAGAGCCTCCTCGATCGCCAGATCGACTTCATCGACCAGCTCGAGTCCCGGGAGGAGAACCCGGACCAGCTGGAGAACCTCTTCCGCCTGGATCACCTCGCCACACGAATGCGGCGCAATGCCGAGTCACTGCTCGTGCTGGCCGGTGCCGAGCCGACCCGCCGCCGAGGTCGCCCCGTCGAGGTCGTGGACGTGCTCCGCGTCGCCATGGGTGAGATCGAGGACTTCAGCCGCATCCAGTTGATGTCCGTCGACACGTCGACCGTGGCGGGCTCCGTCGCCGTCGACCTCGCCCACCTCATGTCGGAGTTGATGGAGAACGCGACCCAGTTCTCGCCTCCGGACGTGGACGTCGAGGTCATCGGCTACCGCATCGCCGACGGCAGCTACCAGCTGACGCTGGCCGACAAGGGCATCGGCATGAGCGCCGAGCAGATCGCCGCCGCCAACAAGACGCTGGCCGAGCCGCCGCTCGTCGGCCTCGACCTCAGCCGTTCGCTCGGCTTCACCGTCGTGTCCCGCCTGTCGCATCGCCTCGGCGTGGGCGTGCAGCTCACCGCCGGCGCCGAGGGCGGGGTCACAGCCGTCATCACGATCCCCGCCGAGATGGTCGGTTCCGCCGAACTCGATCAGGCGCCGCCGATGATGGAGAC
>BQJV01000262.1 GCA_021604885.1 Acidimicrobiales bacterium | reverse complement strand
TCGACCTCCTCGACGCGGATCCGGCAGCCCTCGACGGTGCGACCACCGCCCGGGCCCACGCCCAGGTCCACTGGGCCGGATTCACGCGCGCTTTCGTGAGCGAGAAGCAGGTGCTGGAGGCGGCCTCGGCGACCTGGCGCGAACACTTCGCACTGACGCTCACCTCGGCGGAGTCGATCGCGTTCGAGCAGACGATTCGTCGATTTGCACTCGGCGACTATCGGGATCTGCTCGTCGCGGTCGCTCGGACGCCGGGCGTCCTGCGGGCCGGTGGCGCGGCGTCGGTTGACGGCAATGCGTCTCGTCCTCTGTCAACCGCGTACGCCCGTCTGATCGCGGAGGACTTCGGCCCGGGCACACTCAGCGTCGAGGAGATTCGTGCGGTTGCGACCGTGCTGAGTGGCTGGGGGCTCGACGGTCAGGGACGGTTCCGGTTCGACCCCTCCCGCCATGCCGCCACGCCCGCGCGTGTCGGTGGCTGGATGACCCCGGGCCGTTCCGGCGAGGCCGGGTTGGACGACGGTGTCTCGCTCATCCGCCACCTCGCGTCGATGTCGGGTACCGCGCCGCGCGTCGCGACGCTGCTCTGCCGTCGCCTTGCCGGAGACGGCGCAGACCAGTCCGTGATCGATCGCGCCGCGGCCGCCTACGCCGCGGAGCGCACGAGCATCGCCGCCGTCGTGCGGGTTGCGCTCTCCGCCGCCGGCGACGGGGGACCGACGGAACGGGCCGGTGATGAGTGGCTCGTCGCCGCGTTGCGGGCGCTCGGTGCGTCGGTCGACATCGGGACCCCCTGGGATCGCGCCCAGGCTGGATCGGTGCCGTATGAGCTGCGCCGGGTCGGTGCCGAGGCGGCTGCGGCCCGCCGCCGCCGTCAACGCGGGCACCGCCACGACTGGTGGACCTCTCCGAGCGCAGTGAGCGCCCGATGGGCGTCGGCACGCCGGCTCACCGAGGGCGCCGCCGGCGTGCAGGTCGATCTCGACCGATTCGCCCCCGGCGTCGAGACGGCCGCGCACCTGTTCATCGACTCGCTCGCAGCCAGGCTCGACGGGACGACGCTCACCGCCGACGAACGGGACGCGCTGCTCGCCTACCTCGGGGTCGGGGCTGACGATCTCGTGGGCCCCGACGATGACCTTCCGCTCGCCGACGTCGTCGCCCTCGTGCTGAGTTTCCCGTCGTTCATGCGACGCGACCGGGGCGCGGGCCGATGATGGACGCGACGCGCCGTGGCTTCCTGCGGGGGGTCGTCGGAACGGGCGCGCTCGGCGCCGGCATGGCGGCGGCCGGCATTCCCGTCGCCGGCGCGGAGGGCCGCGGCGTCGCCGAGCCGGGCGGCACGGTGGTCGTGATCCACCTCGTGGGCGGCGTCGACGGCCTCAGCGTGCTGGTGCCCCACGGCGACCCTCGCTACAACGAGCGCCGACCCACGATCGCGGTCGCGGCGCCGGGTGAACGGTACGGCGCGATCGAGCTCGATCGCGGACTGGGCCTGCACCCCGCGTTGGCGCCGATCTGGAACCGGCTCGGACCCACGGATCAGCTGGCCGTGATCTGCGGCGTCGGCGTGCCGGACAATGGCGACGGAAACCGCAGTCATCTTCCGGCGCGGGACTTCCTGCATCGGGGAGGACGCCACGAACCGGAAGGGTGGGCCTCTCGCCTGCTCCGTTTCGAGGGACTCGACGGCGCGGCCGTGTGGTCGTTCGGCCCGGGGCCGCACCCGATGTTCGACGGTCTCGCGGGTGCGGTGGCGGCGAACCGACCCACGGTGTCGGTCGGCGCCCATCGCGATCCTGCCGGCGCCGTGTCCGCGGTCAGCCGGGCCTATGGGGGAGGCAGCGACATCGGTCGCTCCGGGCAGGCTGCACTCGCCGCCTCGGGTCGCTGGTCGAACACCTCCTGGACGTCCGCCGCAGACCGGCTGGCCCGCGGGTACCCCGAGGGGCGCCTCGGGCGTTCGCTCGCCGCGACGGCGGACATGATCCGGGAGGATCGGGGCCTCCGACTCGTGGCGATCGACCACGATGGCTACGACACCCACGTGGACCAGGGTGGTGGTCGCAGCGGCGTGCTCGCCCATCGCCTCGACCGGCTGGCCCGCGGCCTGACGGCGTTCTGGACCGACGTGGAGGACGCGGATGACCGCGCCCCGGTCACGGTCGTCGTCGTGAGCGAATTCGGTCGGGCGATCGACGAGAACGGCAGCGGTGGGACCGAGCACGGCCGCGGCGGAGTCGCCCTCGCGCTCGGAGATCGGGTGGTCGGCGGCGTGCACGGCGATCTCCCCGACCTCGACACCGACGAGGTCTGGCCCGTCTCGGTCGATATCCGTCGGGTTTGCGCCGACGCGGTGTCCAGCCACGGCTTCCGGCCCTGGCGCGGTGGCGTGTTTCCCGGTCTGCCTCTCCCGAATCGGTCGCTAGGGTTGTTACTATCGCCATAGGAGAAAGGCATCCCCCATGACCACGGCAGAAAACCTCGATCTCGGCAAGTACCAGCTCGGCTGGGCCGACGAGGAGGACTACGTCTTCAAGCCGAAGCGAGGTCTCAACGAGGAGATCCTGCGCGAGATGTCGTGGATGAAGGGCGAGCCCGACTGGATGCTCGACTTCCGTCTGAAGTCCTATCGCCGGTTCGGCGGCCGCCCGATGCCCAGCTGGGGCGGCGACATGTCGGACATCGACTTCGACAACATCTTCTATTACATCAAGCCCAAGGGTGAGCTGAGCGACGAGTGGGACGAGGTCCCCGAGTCGATCAAGAACACCTACGAGAAGCTCGGCATCCCCGAGGCCGAGCGGAAGTATCTCGCCGGCGTCACGGCGCAGTACGAGTCCGAGGTCGTGTACCACAAGAACCGTGAGGATCTGGAGGCACAGGGTGTCCTCTTCTCCGACATGGACACGGCGCTGCGGGAGTACCCGGAGCTCGTCAAGGAGTACTTCGGCAAGATCATCCCGCCGAACGACAACAAGTTCTCCGCGCTCAACAGTTCGGCGTGGTCCGGTGGCTCGTTCATCTACGTCCCGCCGGGCGTCGAGGTCGAGATGCCGCTGCAGGCCTACTTCCGCATCAACGCGGAGAACATGGGCCAGTTCGAGCGGACGCTGATCATCGCCGACGAGGGCTCGAAGGTGCACTACATCGAGGGCTGCTCCGCCCCCACCTACACCTCCGACTCGCTGCACTCCGCGGTCGTCGAGATCGTCGTGAAGCCGTCGGCCCGGGTCACCTACACCACGATCCAGAACTGGTCGGACAACGTCTTCAACCTGGTCACCAAGCGGGCCTACGTCGAGGCCGAGGGCCACATGGAGTGGATCGACGGCAACATCGGCTCGAAGCTGACGATGAAGTACCCCGCCGTCGTGCTCGCCGGCCCCAAGGCCTCCGGCGAGGTGCTGTCGGTCGCCTACGCTGGTCCGAACCAGCATCAGGACACCGGCGCCAAGATGATCCATGCCGCGCCGGAGACCACCTCCAAGATCGTGTCGAAGTCGATCTCCAAGGACGGCGGTCGCACCAGCTATCGCGGTCTCGTCCGGGTCGAGGACGACGCCTACGGCTGCAAGAGCCATGTCCAGTGCGACGCGCTGATCCTCGACGAGGACTCCATCTCCGACACCTACCCGTACATGGAGGTCGGTTCGGGGGACGCGGTCATCGGCCACGAGGCCACGGTGTCTCGCGTCGCCGACGAGCAGCTCTTCTACCTCCAGAGCCGCGGCCTCACCGAGGAGCAGGCGATGGGCATGATCGTGAACGGGTTCATCGAGCCCGTCACCCGCACGCTGCCGATGGAGTACGCGGTCGAGTGGTCGCGTCTGATCGAGCTCCAGATGGAGGGAAGCGTCGGCTAGCCGACGCTTCCTGCCCGGTGTCGTCCGACGGCGAGTGGATCGTCCACGGCGAGCGCTTCACCTACGAGTCGGACTGGATGTCGATGGCGCTCGTCGATGTCGAGACACCGTCCGGCAAGCGATTCGAACACCACGCGGTCCGCTTTCCGGGGCCTGCGGTCGGGGTCGTGGTGCGGGTCGACGATCACCTTCTGCTGATCTGGCGCCATCGCTTCATCACCGACACCTGGGGTTGGGAGCTGCCCGCCGGCGGCGTGGACCCGGGGGAGACCGTGGCGGAAGCCGCCTACCGCGAGTGTGTGGAGGAGACGGGCTGGGCGCCGGGCCCGACCGAACCCGTGATGCAGTGGCACCCGAGCAATGGCGCCACGGACCAGCAGTTCCACGTGGTGCGGGCGACGTCGGCCGAATGGATCGACGAGCCGACCGACACGGACGAGGCGGCGCGCATCGAATGGGTGCCCGTGGCCGACGTCGCCGGTTTGGTGCGTGCCGGTCAACTGGGCGACGGCTTGAGCGTCATGGGCCTGCTCGCCGAGCTCGCCGGCATCTGACCCCTCTCGCGATTCCGCTCGCCGGTGCGGCACAATGGACGCCATGCCGATGCGTCAGGACTGCAAGTTCTTCGAGTCCCGCAGCTACCCGAACGGCGACACCGTTCGGAAGTGCGACCTCGACCTCGCCCCCGAGGCTCCGTGGCGATGCCCGGACAACTGCCCGAAATACACCCGCCGCATGGCGGATGTGAATTGGGCCCACGGTTCGCTCGTCACCCCGGAGACCCCGGCCGAGCCGGCGAGCCTCGGTGACGACGACAGCATCGCCGCGCTGTTGGATGCGGCGGAGGACATCATCAACGACGCGGCACCCAGCGTGATGGCCGACCTCGACGCCGAGCGGCGCAAGCGCCAGGGCGGGCGTTTCTCGCGGCGTGCGAAGTCGAAGGGAGCGAAGCAGGCCAAGCAGCCGAAGCCCAGCAGACCGAGCGGTGAGAGCCTCGCGGACAAGCTGCGGCGTCGCTACCGCGACGGGCGCTGAGCGCTACACCGAAGCGAAGTCGACCTGGTGCAGATCGCTTGCAAAGGGCCCGACGGTCAGTGAATCAACCGGTGCACACTGGGTCGTACTCCATGCCATCGGGCATGTAGAGCTGCCATTCTTCGAGCGTCAGCTGGCGACCGGCGGCTTCGCACGCGCCGTCGAACCAGCTGGTGGGATCCGTGTTCCAGACGTGGACCCGTCCGTCGATAACCTGCGTGACGGCAACGCCGTCGAAGTGGAGGTCAGCTACCGGCCCCGCAACGACGGGCCCGATCGGCGCGCCGGAGACACGATCGAACCATTGCAGCCCGCCGTCGGGTCGAGTGTCCCACCCGATCACGAATTCCTCCGACTCGTTGAGCCGGGCCAGCAGGTTCCTCGGGTTCTGGACGCGGACGGCATCGCCCGTCGCCGC